>CAZLIR010000152.1:0-6094 GCA_964559635.1 uncultured Enterobacterales bacterium | reverse complement strand
GCTGTGTATGACACCATAAAGACAGCCTTTCCTTCGCTGGAAGTGGTTGAGGTACCTACAGCAAAGGTCAGTGTCCGTGATGCGGTGCATTCCTACCTGTTCAATAGTCAATTATTGAGCATCAATGATAAACGAATGGTACTCATAGCACCGGCTGAATGTCAGGCCAATAGCTCGGTAGCGGCTTATCTTGAGGAACTGGTGAACAGTAATACCTCGATCGCAGAGGTACGTTTTTATGATGTGCAGCAAAGTATGAAAAATGGCGGTGGTCCGGCCTGCTTAAGACAGCGTGTGGTACTGAATGAGGCGGAGCAGCAGGCAGCCAATCAGGCGGTATTCATGACTGACGCCCTATATGATCAACTTTGCAACTGGGTTAATAACCATTACCGTGACCGACTATCGGCTAGCGACTTGGCAGACCCACAACTGCTGAATGAGTCACGCGCTGCATTGGATGAATTATCACAGATATTGCAGTTAGGATCAGTGTATCCATTTCAACTTGGTTGATCTTAATTTCATTATCGGTATGGTAGTAGCATAGAAACATAAATCGCATAATTAATAACGATAACAATCAACAGGAGTCAACATGTCACAATCGAAAGGCATGAGTCTAAGCGGCAAAATTTTAACCGCAATGGGTATCGGTGTTCTGGTCGGTGTTCTCATCAACCAGTTTGCATCTGATGTGCAATGGATTCAAACATACATCGTATTCGGCCTATTTGAAGCAGTCGGTAAGATTTTTGTCGCCAGTCTGCAGATGCTGGTTGTGCCACTCGTACTCGTGTCGTTGGTGTGTGGTGTCAGCTCCCTAGAGGATTCCAGTAAATTAGGCCGAATGGGCGTTAAAACACTGGCGTTGTATCTATTTACCACAGCGGTTGCTGTGACATTGGCCCTGTTCGCGGCACACTTTATCGGTCCTGGTGTCGGTGCTAACTTCCCTGCTCAGGATTTCACAGCCAAAGAAGCTCCACCGTTGATCGATACCATCATCAATCTGGTTCCTAAAAACCCAATCAATGCCATGGCCGAAGGCAAAATGCTACAAATCATTGTCTTTGCTGTGTTATTTGGTCTGGCGATCACCCAGGCTGGCGAACCTGGTCGACGTATTGCCGGCTTTTTTAAAGATATGAATGAAGTAGTCATGAAGATGGTTACCATCATTATGGCGATAGCTCCATACGGTGTGTTTGCACTGATTGCTAAGTTGATGTCGACATTAGGTTTGAGCTCAATATTACCGCTCGCTAAATACTTCTTCCTATTGGCTAGTGTGTTAATTTTCCATGGCGTGGTGACCTACATGACCTTACTTAAGACTATGACGGGATTAAATCCTGTCATGTTTATGAAAAAAATGCGCGCCGCTCAGCTATTTGCATTCAGCACCTCATCCAGTGCCGCAACCATTCCTGTTACCATGGAAGCCGTTACCAAGCGACTGGGTGTTAACAACTCCGTTGCATCATTCAGCGTACCGCTGGGTGCCACCATCAATATGGATGGTACAGCCATTATGCAGGGCATCGCGACGGTATTCATCGCTCAGGTGTACATGATTGACTTAACCTTACCACAGTACCTAACGGTTATTCTGACGGCGGTATTGGCCTCTATCGGAACGGCAGCTGTGCCCGGTGTTGGACTGATCACACTGACACTGGTGCTGAATCAGGTAGGACTACCGGTTGAGGGTATTGCACTGATCATCGGTGTCGATCGACTATTAGATATGTTGCGCACCTCTGTGAACATTACCGGCGATGCAACGGTAACAACCATCGTAGCTAAGGCAGAAGGTGACTTCTCGCGCGAGACCTTTGAGGATCCCAATGCCGGATTAGCTTTCGAGGAAGTTGATTTACCTGATGAGCAACCAGTGACGCAAGAATAGAATAAGAATTAGGTATTAATCTTATCCTGTTGTTTTTGTTATATATTCTATAATTTTATTACGTACCGGCTCTGGATTTGTCATATGCAGATGGTGACCACCGCTCATGGCCACCATCGTTTTCAATTTAAGTAACTCTGCCCGCTCTCCGAGAACAGGATAGTTTGGCATCAGACCATCTTCTGCCGAGATAATCATGGTCGGACAGGAGATGTTAGCGACAAAAGCCTCAATCTGTTCATGTGTCATGTATACAGCTGATGGGACCCGCAGGCGTGGGTCGGAGCGCCATTGATAGCCCTGCTCTGTTTTCATCATATTGCGCTGGATTATTAAATTGACGATGTCCTCTGGTAAGCCACTTTGCTCCGCCCTGAGTTTAATCACGGCTGCAATGTCTTGATACGCCCTTTTCTGTTGTGTTGTGTGCCGGTGACGCGCTGCCAGATGTTTTGCCAGTTGCTTGGGTGCATCATCCGCTAAACTTGATAATGGTCCTAGTGCTTCAATTAAAATCACTCCCGCTAATTCCGTTACACCGGTACCGGCATACACTGTGGCGATTCCACCCCCCATCGAATGTCCGAGCAACCAGGGTTTTTCCAGCTTTAATGTCTGTATGACTTGATGTAAATCATCGACATAATCCAGAAATACCGGATGACAACCCTTAGGTCGATGTTGGGAATGGCCATGGCCAGCTAGATCCAGCGCAATCAGGCGCCAATTATGGTCGTGTAACCAGCTTTCGTCAGCCACTAATGGTTCAAAACTCGCCGAGTTATCTAACCAGCCATGCAGTGCCAAAATAGGATAGCCATGATTAGGTCCCCAGGCGCGAGCAACCAGTTTTAGATGGGGTAATTCGATTACCATATCTGTGTGTGAGGCATTGATAACTGACATTTGTTTATCTCTAAACTCTGGACTATGATTACTACTATACCACTGTGTCAAAGCACATAACTATCATAACTATTTAGTAAGGAAACTCGTCAATGTTCAGAGAGCAGTTTGTAACCGAGGATTTAGAAAATCTATCTGAAGAGATCGTATTTGAACAACTATCTATAATCATCGAAGAAGGTAAATATGAATTTTCTAAATCTCCAATATCGGTGCAAGATATTGCTGCGATTGCATTAAATAATATGCCGCCGAAGTATATTTGTAGCTTTATCGAAAAACAGTATCCACGACAAAATCTACTCGACGAAGTGAATGATCTAAAAAAATATGCTCGTCGACAATTGATTAAAGCAATCAAAAAGGTCAACGAGAACCCACACGAATAAGCTAGTATTTCTTGATCAGTGCTAACGACGAACCGTTGTTAGCCTTTATCTTGCGGTATAACTCGGCCGCCAGTTGCTGATCCAGGCGTATATGCGTCGCTGTCAGCGAGTTTCTGTTCCAGGTCGGGTCGAAGCTTAGCCAGTAACCATTTACCAGAACCTCAGACCACTGATGGCCAGCAAACCCCCTGCTCTCATCACCTAAGTAGACCAAGCCATTCACCGTTCTCGCTTGATATCCAAGTACTCTAGCTAAGGCATTAAATAATTGCGTATGCTCAGTGCAGTCTCCGACAGGATTTTCCAATAGTGACTCAATACTAGTGACAGAGACACGTGCACCATCAGCCATGTAGTCTGATACATAGGCTCGTAAAGCCGTTAATTGCTCTAGCGGCGCGTCCTTTTGTGCGACAGCACGCTGGGCAAGCTTCAACAGCTCTTGCTCTGTATCCTTGTTGAATCGATAGTTCGGCATGTCTTGGGGCTCGTTATGCTCGGCTACGGCACTGACATCGGCACGTAGCGTCAGAATAGTATTTTTGATCGATTGTCGGTTATCCGACTCGACATAGGGCAATAACCAGTCGGGTAGTGTCATTTCGACCTGCTTCAGGGTATCAAACGCTCCCAAGGGAGCATCTAACGCCAACAGTTTTGAGACATATAGATCGACATCTCCGGCGGTCACGATATCAGTTTCTGCAGCCACTCTGACAAGACTAATGATATCGCCATAATGATACGCTTGTGCTTCACCTTGAGCATCTAAAATTATCTCTCGCTCAGTGGCATCAGAGGCGCTGAAGCGTCTGGCAGTAAAGGAGTCTAAATCAACACTAATGAGTTCATATTGGGCGGTCTCCATGCTTGCTGAGGTGACGTCTGGTATTGTGTATGTCAGGGTAGCGCCAGAATCGGGGCCATCAGCCACCCATTGATTCAATTGTCTAAAATCTTTCAGATAAAGTGGCTCTGTCGCAATATGTACTGAATTTGTGACATTATCTACCCGCCGCATGCCCGCTAGTTGATTAGCATCATATTCCAGTGTCGTCTGGATGAGTTGCTCATCGGTCCTGTAACTGTAATGACTGCTGAGAAATTGAAACGGTGCTGTGGCAGCAAAAACAAGACGTTTAGTTTCACTGAATCGATACGGCTGCCCCTGAGAGATCGTATTAACGTGTGTCTCGTTAATAATTTTGAAGTAACGCCCCTCCAGTCGGTAATCCTCACGCATATAGCCGACATTTTCACCATGCCAAATCATCTGATACCAGCGTGTCTGCTCTGGAATGGGTGACCCAGTTGGCAGGAAATACCAACTTATGAGGCCAGCCGTTATGGTAACCACAACGGCGATGAGGAGTTTGTTCATCAGAGTTTATTTCTGTTGTTGGATTGGTGAACTCTTGGAGCGTCGGGTTACGGGCGCACGTGATGATGACGAACGTGGTTTGGAACGGCTGACAGAGCGATTGTTATTACTGGCCGAAGAATTGGTTGTCTGGGCTCCAGAGCGACTAGTCACCATTTGTTGACCATTGGCGCTACCACGATAAGTTGATCGAGATGCACCTGGATAGCGTTGATAACTGGTATTGCGCAGTGCCCATTCCTGCTGCCTTCTGTCCCATGCCAGCATTCGCGCATAAGCAAAGTCCCCAGAGCGATACTGGTGGTGTGGTTTGCTCTGTGAACGACTAAGATAGCCATACACGGGGTAATACGGATGGTAGTAGTTATGGTACGACCAAACACCGTAACCATAGTAAGGATAACCGAAACGCCAGTATGGGTGGAAACCATAGAACCAATAACCCGGTGTGACATAGTACGAGCGATACATATTCACGCGTGGCCATAAGTAATGACTCTTTACATCTACCGTGGCGTAGGTATAGTCCCGTTCCCCTACTTTGCCTTGAATAGTCTCAGAGACTTGCCCCGTCACTGTAAACTTGAGCCCTTTTTGATAGACCTCTGGATCCAGGAAATCGTTGGTTTTAGCAATAAAGCGACCGAGTGATCCGGTACGCTCTCCATAAGGCTTGGCAGAATCTGACAGAGGCAATGCTAAGATTTCGACCCATGTTTCTTGATCATTGTTCACGACTTCTACAATGACTCCACCCCAGCGCACTGATGTTCCAATATGTTGCGACGGCTCAGAACTCACGGTTGATGGCGTTAACTGCGTCTGAAAATTATCACCCTCAATGGCCATTGGCACTGAAGCGCAAGCAGTTATCATAAACAACGTGTAAAGCAGGAATAAACGTCTAATCATCAGTATTCTCAGATAGCCAACTAAGATAATTATACACCATCCAGTAGGTGTTATCTCTAAAGCCCCATCCTAATCTGTCGATAAATAGACTGCAAGCAATGACAATTTGAGGTTTACAGTGGCGATCTCACCACTAACATCGACTGGTACAGTTCGACTGGCCGGTAATACATCACGTTTGAATTCTGATCAGGTTAAATCATCTGAATCGGACTCGAAGGCGAGCGTGACTGATATATCTAACACAGATAACTCAATTATTAATGCCCGCAATAGCTCACTTCTTTATCAGGTAGTGGATACTATACTCGATGCCGATCAGACACAGTCGACTCCATCATCAAGCAATCAGGTTTACAATCGATTACTCACCGCCAGCCTGGCGGATAACGAGCAATTCATAAGTTCTTTAGGCGATCTGGAAGCCTAGACAAATACATCTATACCCGTGCTCTGGGCAAGTTGATCGCGCTGTTCGAAATTGGCGACCTTGAGAAACTCTATGACTTGTGGATTGGCAGGCTCAGAATCTTGCTGCAAGCGGAACTGATTAGCAAAGGCTTCCGTTTCGGCTGGATCACGTCGACTAACCAC
>CAZLIR010000151.1:0-6160 GCA_964559635.1 uncultured Enterobacterales bacterium | reverse complement strand
TTTCTATGGTCTACGAGAAACATTGATCCGCTCGGAAAAAGCCCGTGATATTCGAGACCGACTCATGCTCAAAATACCAGCGATTGGCCCAATTCTTTATGAAGCTGCTGTAGCACGTTTTTCTCGAACACTAGCAACCACCTTCGCAGCTGGTGTACCTCTTGTAGACGCCTTGGAATCCGCCGCCGGTGCCTCGGGTAATGTCGTTTTCCGTGAAGCAATTTTGAAAATTAGAGACGATGTCTCAACCGGTATGGCAATGAACATGTCTATGCAGAACTCGGGCATCTTCCCGAATATGGTTGTACAGATGGTTGGCATCGGTGAGGAATCTGGCTCACTAGACAGCATGCTCAGTAACGTTGCCGATATCTACGAAGAGAACGTCGATAATGCAGTCGATGGCCTCAGTGCATTACTGGAGCCCATGATCATGGCTGTTCTGGGTGTACTCATTGGTGGTTTGATCATCGCCATGTATCTTCCAATATTCATGATGGGTGCAGCAGTTGGTTAAATCGTGAACATAATAGAGTATCTTGCGAATAACCCCGTTGCATTTTCAATTAGCATCGGGGTTTTTGGTTTATTCATAGGTAGTTTCCTGAATGTCGTCATCCACCGATTGCCGATCATGCTCGATAATGAGTGGAAACAAGCCTCCAGAGATATGCTTGGTCTGACTGATGAATCAGAAGAGAATCAAAAACCACCCTACAATCTAGTCGTTCCGCGCTCAGCCTGTCCCAAGTGTGGCCATCAGATTACCTGGTATGAAAACATTCCCGTCATAAGTTATCTCCTGCTTGGGGGAAAATGCGCCAATTGCAAAACCAAAATATCCAGCCGCTATCCACTGGTTGAGTTAGCAACTGGACTATTATTTTTCATTTGCGCCAACGCTTTTGGTTATTCAATCCTGACTTTCTGGACCTGTATTCTGGCGGCATTTTTACTGGTGTTATCGTTGATTGACTACGATACCAAGTTACTCCCTGATCAGCTGGTCTATGTATTGTTATGGACGGGACTATTTGCAAATTTACAGCCCTCTTTCGTACCTCTTCAGAGTGCCGTACTCGGTGCGATTATCGGCTACCTGTCGCTCTGGACAATCTTCTGGCTATTTAAGTTTGTCACTGGCAAAGAAGGCATGGGGTATGGTGATTTCAAGTTATTCGCAGCACTAGGTGCATGGTTCGGCTGGCAGTCGCTGTTCGTCATCATCATGCTTGCTTCTGTTACTGGTGCGGTGTTGGGCATTGTTTTGATGATCATCAGTTCCAAAGATCGTAACTATGCCATTCCATTTGGTCCCTACTTAGCAATGGCTGGATTTCTCTATCTGTTTTATGGGCCTATGCTCATCCAATACTATCTACAGAGTGTTGGTTTATCATGATCGATGGCCCGCTGATTGTCGGATTGACCGGTGGTATCGCCTCGGGTAAGACAACTGTTTCCGACAGGTTCAAATGGCTCGGCATTGATATCGTTGATTCCGATGTCGGGGCTCGTGCGGTAGTTGAGAAAGGCACATTAGGCCTACAGAAGATAATTCAGCACTTTGGCACTGGTATCCTCCTTGAAGGCACCCAGTCTAATAATGTACTCGACCGGCAAAAGCTCAGACGCATTGTCTTTGACGATGAGAAGGAGCGTCAGTGGCTCAATAAACTATTGCACCCACTGATCCGTGAATGGGTCCATGCTGAGACCGCAAAAGCAACTTCACGTTATGTAATTCACGCCATACCCCTATTGATCGAATCCAAGTTACAAAGCACTGTTGATGTCATCGTAACCGTTGATGTGCCCGAGGAAATTCAGATCCAACGCTATCTGCAGCGCGAGGGGCAAGGCATGGAAACAGAAATCAAAAAAATCATGTCACGTCAGTGTAGCCGCAGTGATCGTATCGCCATGGCAGATTACGTGATCGACAATACCGGCTCTGTTGATGACCTCCAAGAGGAGGTGCTTACTGTGCATCATGCGATCCTTGAGCGATGTGACGATCGTGAGATGATGTCTTAACCTGCGACAACATGACGACTTCCAGCACCATTCAGTACGAAATCCCTTTGAACAGCTTTGCCCGTGGTCTTCTGCGTCTGGAGCGTATTTTTCGTGAATGTCAGATCCAATGTGTAGCCAATACTGAATCCAGTCACTTTTATGTGCTACGCCAAATATTCATCCTGATTAACTTCTTCGAGCGCGGTGATTTCAAAGCCGAACTCATCAAAACCCTCAATAATGAAATTAGCTATTTTGCCAAATTAAAAGATAACCCTGCCGTTGATCTCACCAAGCTCGATACTTTCGTACGACAACTCGCCAAACTCAATCACTGGGCAAAATCCTTACAGGGCAAAATTGGTCATGAGCTGCTGCAAGATGAATTCATCGCACAGAGTAAGAACAAATTGACTCAGGAAGCCGCACGATTGAGTTTTGACGCTCCTGCCGTTAAGTGCTTTCTAGCACTGCCAGAGGATACCCGACAGGCCCAGTTACTTGAGTGGTTAAAGGCTTTTAAAGGAGTCCAAACCAGTGTCGAAGTCATTCTGCGACTCAGTCGAGAAACGAGTCAGTTTCAAACAGTTTCAGTTGACGATGGATATTATGAGGAAGAAATGACCCGGGATCAGTATCGTTTCATTGCGATTAATTTACCGACCGGGAGTCATCTTTTTCCAGAGGTCAGTACCGGACCGACTAGATTCAGCATCCACTTTAAGCAACTAACGGCTCGTCTTACGAGTGAGAAGTACGAGGATCAGGTTGACTTTTCTATTGCTAAATACAGGTAAGAGACGCTATTTCTGGAGGCCGCCAGAGGCAACAAGGAGCAACTAGTGTTGCTCTTCTTCTAATTCGACTAAGTCAGGGTCAATACCCTGGCGAATTCTCTCCATACGCTCAGCATGATTAAAGTATTGTTGTAAGCCTTTATTCACCGCCCAACCAATCACGGCAAATAGTCCAATCATAGGACCGATAACTTGTGGTTTAGCCACGCTTTCAAGCCATTCCATAGTGGTAATTCTCTTATTGTTAGTAACTCGTTGATAGAGGCGGGCGATTATACAGCGCTGAGGTAATCGTGTCTAATCTGCTCGAGGATAGGGTAATTTGCGTCAGGGAATTCAAGGTTCAACATTTCTTCTATACTAAACCAACGCACTTCCTGGCCTTCCATTCCCTCTGGTGTTCCAGAGAATGAGGCCACTCGATATACCTCTAGAATAACCTTCTTCTCAGGATATTCGTGTTCAATTTGCAGATACTTTGCGGCATCGGCAATCGAGATATTCAACTCTTCTTTGAGCTCCCGCTCGAGTGCCTGATTAGCGGTTTCTTGAGACTCTATTTTGCCCCCGGGAAATTCCCATTTCCCACCCTGATGCGCATCCTGCAGTCGCAGCGACAACAACACACGGTTATCCTGATCGAGGATAACCGCTGCTGCAACCTGAATTGTTTTAGTTGTGTTCAAATGGGATCAGAGCTTGCCGTGGCACTGCTTATACTTTTTGCCCGAGCCACAGGGACATGGGTCATTTCGGCCAACTTTACGGCCACCACGAACATAGGGAGTCTGAGCGGCAGGTTTTTGCTCTGGCTGCTCAGGAGAACTCCCGGCAGCTTCGTCAATCGCAGATGCCTGCGCATGCTGGTAATTGACATCTTTATTCTCAGCCTGTTGGCGACGTTGGTCATCAACTTTCTCAACATCCGACTGACTCTGAACCTTAACTTTTGACAGTATGCTGATAACCTCAGACTTCACATCGTCGAGTAGCTGAGTAAATAATTCGAACGCCTCGCGCTTGTATTCCTGCTTGGGGTTCTTCTGAGCATAACCACGTAAGTGAATACCTTGTCGCAGTTGGTCCATGGCACCGAGGTGATCCTTCCACTGGGTATCCAGCAACTGCAGCATCACCGACTTCTCAAAGTGACGCATGACTGGTGGTCCGACCTGCTCTTCCTTGATTCGATAAGCAGAAACCACCTCATCAAGGATCTTCTCGCGAAGCGTATCTTCATGCAGTTCTTCGTCCTGCTCCAACCATTGGCTCACTGGCATGGTCAGTTGGAAGTCAGATTTAATGCGCTCTTCAAGCCCTGGCACATCCCACATATCCTCAATCGATTGCGGCGGAATGTACTGACTGATGGTGTCTTGCACCACGTCGAAACGAATCGCTTCAATGGTCTCAGAAATGTCATCCGTCGACATTAACTCTGAGCGCTGCTCGTAAATCACCTTACGTTGGTCATTGGCAACATCATCGTACTCCAGCAGATTCTTACGAATATCGAAGTTGCGTCCCTCAACTTTTCTCTGCGCATTTTCAATCGCGCGGCTGACCCAAGGATGCTCAATCGCTTCTCCTTCTTCCCAGCCAAGTTTTTGCATCATGCCAGCCATACGCTCACTGGCAAATAGGCGCATGAGGTTGTCTTCCAGTGACAAATAGAAACGACTAAAACCGGGGTCACCCTGACGACCGGCACGGCCACGCAACTGATTATCGATGCGGCGCGATTCATGTCGCTCGGTACCAATGATTGCCAGACCGCCAGCTTCAAGCACTGAATTATGGCGCTCTTGCCATGCCGCCTTGATTGACTCTTGTTCGCTCTCAGATACATCACCCGCAGCAGCCAATTCCGCTTCAAGATTACCACCGAGCACAATGTCGGTACCACGACCAGCCATGTTGGTAGCAATCGTGACTTTGCCGGGGATCCCGGCTTGGGCGACAATGTCGGCCTCTTTTTCATGGAACTTGGCGTTCAATACCGAATGTCTGATCTTGCGTTTCTTCAGCTCATTCGACAAATGCTCAGATGACTCAATGGAAACCGTGCCCACCAAGACCGGCTGGCCTCGCTCGACGCAATCAACAATGTCTTTGATAATGGCTTCAATCTTTTCCGGAATCGTCAAAAAGATTAGGTCCGCCTGATCATCACGCACCATTGGTTTGTTGGTTGGGATAACCACAACTTCCAGATTGTAAATCTGGCGCAGCTCGAATGCTTCAGTGTCAGCAGTACCGGTCATGCCCGATAATTTGTCATACAGTCGGAACAGATTCTGGAAGGTAATCGATGCCAGGGTTTGGTTCTCTTGCTGAATGTTCACACCCTCTTTGGCCTCGACTGCCTGATGCAGTCCCTCTGACCAACGCCGACCCGGCATGGTTCGACCTGTGTGCTCATCGACGATAACAACTTCGCCATTCTGCACGATGTAATCGACATCCTTCACATAACAGGCGTGAGCTCTTAATGCCGCATTAATATGATGTAACAGGGTAATATTGGCGGCACTGTAGAGGTTATCCCCCTCTTCGAGCAGACCTGTTTTAACTAACAGCTCTTCAACGTGCTCCTGACCGGATTCGGTCATGAATACCTGACGCGACTTTTCATCAACGTGGTAGTCACCATCACCGTGAGCTTCCTGACCTTCTTCTACTTCACCCGTTTGGCGCTCGAGCTGCGGGATCAGACGATTAATCTTCTTATACATCTCACTACTGTCAGCGACTGCACCTGAGATGATGAGTGGTGTACGCGCCTCATCAATCAGAATAGAGTCGACCTCATCTATGACCGCAAAACTGAGGTTACGCTGCACTTTTTCTTCCAGTGAGAAGGCCATGTTATCGCGCAGATAATCAAAGCCATATTCATTGTTGGTTCCGTAGGTAATATCAGCGGCATAAGCAGCCCGCTTGGTATCGGTATCCTGACCAGAGACGATAATCCCCACCGTCATTCCGAGATATTCATATATCGGACGCATCCAGTTGGCATCACGTTGGGCCAGGTAATCATTCACGGTGATCACATGCACACCCTCGCCGGTTAGGGCGTTGAGGTAAGTTGGCAATGTCGCTACCAGTGTTTTACCCTCACCTGTGCGCATCTCGGCAATCTTGCCATCATTCAGTACCATGCCACCGATGAGCTGCACATCGAAGTGTCGCATACCCATGGTTCGTCGACTTGCTTCACGAACAGCGGCGAAGGCCTCAATAAGAATATCGTCTAGTGTTTCGCCGTTTTGCAGGCGCTCTTTAAATTCAGCAGTTTTAGCTTGTAACGCCTCATCACTCAGCGCTTCGAACTCCGGTTC
>CAZLIR010000150.1:0-6277 GCA_964559635.1 uncultured Enterobacterales bacterium | reverse complement strand
GTTCGCGCTCAGCTTCCTCACGTTGCTCACGTTGTTTGCGCTCAGCTTCCTCACGTTTTTTTCTATCGGCATCCGCCATACGCTTGCGTGCCTCTGCCTCTCGACGTTTCTTATCTTCAGCCGCTTTGCGCTTGCGATCTTTCTCTTGTTGAATTCTGCGTTTACGCTCTTGCTCGGCGCGCTTAGCAGCATTTTCCTTGTTCTGCTTTTCTTGCACCATCTTCTCAACGTCTGCTGAGCTGATGGCTTTAGCTTGAATGGTTTTCGGCGCCGCTGCCGACACCTCGACTGCTTGCACTCTTTGGTGCGACTGAAAACTGAACAACATGGCGCCCACCAATACGAGGTGGATCACCAATGCCTTAATGAGGGGGATTGATACAGGCAATTCAAATTTTTTACGTTTAACTGCTTGCGGGGTGCGCATTAGTTATCCTCGATAGGATCGGTCATCAGACCCACAGTTTCCATGCCGGTTTCTTGCTGCAGTAATACCATCAGTCGCACAACCTGACCGTACGGTACGTCCTTATCACCGTTTACAACAATTTCCAGATTGGGTGTCTTTACCTGTTGTGCCTGTACCAGGGCGATGAGTTCATCTTCGGTCAAAGACTGATCACGGCTATCTCCGATTGACAGATAGTAATTACCATTACGGTCAATACTTGCCACTAATGGTGGCTCTTGATCTGTTGGGCGTGGCTCAGCATCAGCCACCGGAAGCTCGACATCAATTCCAGCTGTGATAAGAGGTGCTGTGACCATGAAGATAACGAGCAGCACTAACATCACATCAATGTACGGTACGACATTGATTTCAGAAACTGGGCGTCTGCGCTTATTCTTTGGCATTCGGGATCACCTGTGCGCTGTGCGCTTTGCGATGGAGTATGCCGGCGAATTCTTCAACGAAGATCTCGAACTGACGTTCAATCCGCTCAATGTTTGTTGCAAACCGGTTATATGCAATGACTGCCGGAATCGCGGCAAATAAGCCCATTGCGGTTGCAACCAATGCCTCGGCAATACCCGGTGCCACAGTCGTGAGTGTCGCCTGTTTCGCGGTACCCAGGGCAATAAATGAATTCATGATCCCCCAGACGGTTCCGAACAGGCCAATATAGGGTGAGGTTGAGCCAACTGTTGCAAGGAAGGATAGATGCTCTTCCATGGTTTCCACTTCACGGGATACCGCGACACGCATGGAGCGCTCCGAGCCATCCATTACAGCCTCAGGAGAGGTGCCAGACTGTTGTCGTAAGCGGGCAAATTCCTTATAACCTGAGACAAAGACACTCTCGATACCATCAATGCCCTCTTTGCGTCGAGCCAGCTCGGCATAGAGCTTACTTAAGTCTACGCCAGACCAAAATTTATCCTCAAATGCAAAGACTGAGCTTTTGGCATACTTAAGTTCCTTATTTTTCTTGAAAATAAAGGTCCAGGAAATGATCGATAGTGCAAGCAAAGTCAGCATGACCGCCTGTACTACCAAGCCTGCCTGTAAAAACAGCCCTAAAATTGACATATCAGCATTCACTGAGAGAATTCCTCCATTATTCGTGCGGGTAACGCAATAGGTTTCATAGTTTTGGTGTTAATAAAAGCCACTTTAACATCAGCCTTGCAGTTAATTAACGTCGGCTCGTCCTTATTTCGCACCACTTGCTCAAATAGTAAACTGGCTCTACCAGCCTTTTTGATGGTAGTGACGATTTCCAGTAGATCATTAAATCGGGCTGGCTTCAAATAGTTAATGTTAACCTTTGTAACAGCAAAGGCGAAGCCCTGCTCAATGAGTGCTGATTGATCGATATCCAGAGTACGGATCCACTCACTACGTGCACGTTCTATGTAGCGTAAGTAGTTGGCGTAATAAACAATACCAGCAACATCGGTATCCTCGTAATAGACACGTGCTTGATGTAAGAATGTTGTATTTTTAGTCATGACTAAGTAGACAAACTTATTGGCATTTAATTCATTTACAGTAGACGATTTATTGTCTTACCGAAGTGCTCATAGGCTTTCGGGGTGGCAATGCGCCCGCGCGGCGTTCTCTGAATATAGCCTTGTTGGATTAAAAATGGCTCTAGCACGTCATCAATTGTGTCTCGCTCTTCGCCAATCGCAGCGGCAAGATTTTCAAGACCGACCGGACCGCCATCGAACTTCTCGATGATCGCCAGCAGTAATTTTCTGTCCATCATGTCAAAGCCCTGATTATCGACTTCGAGCATATCCAGCGCTGCTGAGGCGACATCCTGATCGATTGTGCCATCTGCCTTCACTTCAGCATAATCACGAACACGGCGTAATAACCGATTAGCGATGCGCGGCGTGCCTCGGGAACGACAAGCAATCTCGGCTGCTCCCTCATTATCCATCTCCAGGCCCATGATCGAACCCGATCGTGACACAATATGGGTCAGATCATCGTGATTGTAGAACTCTAATCTCTGCACGATGCCGAATCGGTCTCTCAGTGGTGAGGTCAGTAACCCTGCTCGGGTTGTTGCGCCGACTAGCGTAAAGGGTGGTAAATCCAATTTAATTGACCGAGCCGCCGGACCTTCACCAATCATGATGTCCAACTGAAAATCTTCCATGGCCGGATAGAGTACTTCTTCAATGACCGCACTTAAACGATGTATTTCATCAATAAAGAGGACATCATTGGGCTCCAGATTTGTCAGCATAGCAGCCAGATCACCGGGTTTTTCAAGCACCGGACCAGAAGTATGACGAATGTTAACCTCGAGTTCGTTTGCAACGATATTGGCTAAAGTGGTCTTACCCAAACCAGGAGGGCCAAAAATGAGCACATGGTCCAGCGCTTCACGACTATCATTTTGTTGTCGTTTCTTGGCGGCTTCGATGGCGATTTCCATCTGTGCTTTGACCTGAGACTGGCCACGATAATCGACCAATTTGGTCGGCCTGATGGCACGATCGATGATTTCTTCCTGTCCCTGCTCTTCAGCAGTTATGAGCCGATCAGACTCGATCATAAATAATCCTCATACTAACTATTGACCTGCTTAAGTGCGAGTCGGATTAATTCGGTTGTGGATGTCGCTGAGTAATCCACTGTCTCGGCGAGCGATGCGATTATCTGTTTCACTTGATTGGCCTTATATCCAAGTGCCATCAGTGCGGCCTCTACCTCATCGACTTTCTGTTGCGTCTGCATTTGCGTCTCGGCATCTTTGACTTGGGATATCGATGCACCGCCAGTGTGCTGCCAATCATTTAACTTATCGCGTAATTCGATGACCAGTCGCTCAGCGGTTTTCTTGCCAACACCGGGAATCTTCACCAGTCGGGAGACCTCGTCTGACATCACAGCGGAGACAAACATTTCTGGCGACATCGCAGAAAGTATGGCAAGTCCGAGTTTGGGACCGACACCATTTATTTTAATCAGGTTGCGGAATAGCTTTTTTTCTCGTCGCTGCCCAAAACCAAATAGCTGATGGGCATTTTCACTGACACTGAGATGTGTGTAAATTGTGATTTCAGCGCCAATTTCGTTCATTTGCGAACACGTACTCAGCGGCGCCTCCACCTCATAGGCGACGCCCCCGACCTCAACCAGTAATACGGGTGCATCATTTTCCAGTAATATGCCTCTGAGGCGTCCAATCATCGAAAAAATTCTCTGCGTTTAATTGCAAACACAGTGTAGCGAATTGTCGCTCAGCTTTAAACTCGCAATTAATAAATTCCATGCAATTGAAACATTTAGCTACACTCAGATGTATTAGTTATTTGGTATAAATTCGATCCGACTGCTATCATTCACATAAATTGTAACACTCTGCCTGATTATGCAGTTTTCTGGCTAACAACAAGCATAAAAATATACAAGGACCATCATGTCGAGTTCACAAGGACAACAGGATCATAGCTGGTATGAACGCGCGCTAAATTTAATTAGCGTGGTCAAACCGGGAGAAGGTCGAAGTTGTTTATTGCTCACTCTCAACGCCACCCTGTTGATGACGTGTTACTACATGTTGAAAGTTATTCGTGAGCCGCTCATCCTGGCTTACGGTGGTGCCGAATTTAAAAGTTATGCAACAGCCTTTCAAGCCGTCATCCTCATGCTCGTTGTGCCACTATTTTCGGTGTTTTATCACAAATATTCACAGCATGAAGATCGGAGTTCGATACTCAACCGGATTTTACTGTTTTTCGCCAGTAACTTATTGATTTTCATACTGTTAGACTTCATGAATTTCAATATAGGCATGGCCTTTTATGTCTGGTTAGGAATTTTCTCTGTGATGGTGGTGGCACAATTTTGGGCCTTTGCTGCGGACTCATATAACGTTCGCGTCGGACAACGACTATTCGTGATACTGGCGGTCGGTTCCACGCTTGGCTCATGGATTGGTTCAAAGATGGCCGGTCCGGTGTTCCCATTCGTTGGCATAACCGGAATCATGATCATTGCCACAATTTTGATCCTGATGTCGATTTACTTAACCATGAAAACTCCCAATGCTATTCCACTTCAGGCTGCAAATGCTGAGCCGCATACCGAAGAGGTTTCAGCCAATCAGTGGTTAGATGGTTTTGCGGTGGTCTTTAACAATCGTTATTTGATGCTTATCGCCCTGTTCATGACGGTGCTGATTTTCATCAATTCGACCGGTGAATACATTCTTGCCGAATTGGTGGTCGAGGAAAGCGCACGACAGTTTGCTGATGATGCCGGCGCAACTGAGGCTTGGCAGACACAATTTTATTCTAGCTACTACTCATGGATTACGCTGCTGAGCTTTTTAATTCAGCTCTTCATCGTGTCTCGTCTCATTGATTGGGTCGGGATCAGAGGGTCGGTGTTAGTGCTACCGATTATCATGATAGTCGGCTATGGCTTAATGCTATTTTTCCCAATCTTTTCAATCATCCGCTATGCCATGATTGCTGAGAATAGTGCTAATTACTCGATTCAGAACACGACTCGTCATGCCCTGTTCTTACCTGTGCCGCGTAAACTGAAATACCTCGGTAAGACAACCATCGAAACCTTCTTTTATCGCTTAGGTGACTTACTCTACGGCATCTTCATATTTATCGCGGTTACCTACTTTGATATGCCGGTTTCCGGATTCATTCTGAGCAACTTAATTATGGCTGTGGGGTTATTCCTAGTGGCCTGGCGAGTTGGCTATCATAACCAGATTGCCAAGCAAAAGGCGATTGGCAACTCACCACCAGAAGCCGTAGCTGCCCTGCCACGACTAAATATGCCGGTTGGCGTCATTAGTAAATTCAGCGTCAGCGAATGTACCTTCTATGATCCCGATGTTGGTGATGCTTTAACCTATGCAGCAAAACAAACGGATGGCTCACCACTACCGAAATGGATTCAATTCGATCGTATTTCACGTACATTTACCTTTAAACCACCTAAGGAACACAATACAGCACTCGATATAGAAATATCTGCGACTGATTTTGAGGGATTATCCGCAACTAATCTTCTGAAGGTTAGTTTTTATAACCCTGATATTGATTAATCTAAGGCTTTAACATGCGCGTACTTCAACGAATTCTCATCACCATACTCTTAGCTTTGCCGTCATTTGCGATGGCAAACGAGTATGTCTATAAAACCGATGAGAATGTCTTCGTCGTCGGAGATATCCATGGGGCCTATGATGAATTTGTCACAACCCTAAAAACAGCAGGTCTGGTGGATGAGAAATTAAACTGGACCGGTGGTGCAGCGCATCTGGTTAGTCTGGGCGATATCGTCGATCGTGGTCCTCGCTCACGCGATGTCATCGACCTCATTATGAAGCTTCAAGAGCAGGCCGAAAAAGCTGGTGGTAAGGTGCATGTAGTGCTTGGTAATCATGAAGTAATGATTATGCAGGGAGATTGGCGCTATTTAAGTGCTGAGGAAATTGCCGCCTTTGCCAAAGATGAACGAATGAGAGAGCGAAAGGAAGCCTATGAAGTCTATCTTCGCTCCTATCGTCTGGAGGATAATGAAGCATCTCAGGCACAATTTGATACCTCATTTCCGCCTGGTTTCTTCGCCCATGTTGAAGCACATAACCGCAAGGGTAAGTATGGTCGCTGGATCCTAAAACAGCCGTTTCTGCTCAAAATCAACGATAACTTGTTCACCCATGGCGGTTTATCTCCAGAAGTGGAAGAGATGTCAATTGAAGAGATCAACGAATCTCAAAAAGAGGATTTGAGTGATTACTTGAGGGTGTGGGAGTTCTATCTAAGAGATGACACGATGCCTTTA
>CAZLIR010000149.1:0-6283 GCA_964559635.1 uncultured Enterobacterales bacterium | reverse complement strand
AACCATGCGCTCCATAAAAAATTCAATATTACCCTTGGCCATTTGGGGTATCGGCCAGGTTGACACCTTCTCAGCCAGTTTATCTACCGCGATACTCGCGGGTGATGAGGGATATAAGTTGACTAATGCCTGCTGTTTTCGGACTGCCTTGCGAACATTTTCATCGAATGGGATGCAGCCAACATAATCCAAAGCAACATCAAGAAACTGATCAGTTACCCGGGTAAGTTTGTTGTATAAGCTCTGTCCCTCACTGGGTGAACGAACCATGTTAGCCACCACGCGGAAACGAAATAAATCATGCTCCTGACTGAGGATCTTGATTAATGCATAAGCATCGGTGATAGAAGTCGGCTCATCGCAAACAACGATCAGAAGATCCTGTGAGGCCTGGGCAAAACTAATCACATTGTCAGCGATGCCCGCTGCGGTATCGACAATCAAGGTGTCGATATCATCAGATAAATCACTAAAGGCACGAATAAGACCGACATGCTCCATCTCTGAGAGCTGTGCCATTTCTTTGGTACCAGAGGAAGCTGGAATAATTTTCACGCCCGATGGACCTTCGATGATGATCTCATCCAGGGTACATTCTCCCTTCACCAGGTGAGACAAGTTCTTCTCAACCCGAAGTCCGAGCATGATATCAATGTTTGCCAGACCCAGATCGGCATCCATAATTAATACCTTTTGACCACGCTTGGCCAGACTCATAGCTAAATTGACCGTTAAGTTTGATTTACCAACACCTCCCTTGCCTCCGGAGACGGTAATCACTTTGACGGGTTTCGGGTTATTCATATATCTCAGTCCACTTGCTTGATCTAAATACATCGTCAATTATTCTAACCCAGTTGACGGTGCATTGCAGTGATCCAATCCTGTTGCATCTGTTTTTCCAAGTCAACCGCCAAACGCAGCAATTCACTCGGTTTTGCAATTGCGATATCCTCTGGAACTCGTTGGCCATTGGTGATGTATGAGACCTTCAACTGATTCGCAATCACGGCACTCAAACTTTCACCTAAACTCATCGTTTCATCTAGTTTAGTCAAGATAACGCCACTGAGTGGTATTACACCAAAAGTTTTTACTGCTTGCCGTAATACCGAGGTTTGTGAAGTGGTTGATAACACCAAAAAGCTCTCGATGTTTTTGCCGCTATTCATCAAGCAATTCATCTGCTGCGCCAAACGCTTGTCACGTTGACTAATGCCGGCGGTATCAATCATCACCAGCTCTTTATCTGCAAACTCCTCGAGTATTTCTTCAAGCTTTTCTGCTGAGTCCGCTACGCGCATGGGTACATTCATAATGTTAGCGTAGGTTCGCAATTGTTCATGTGCTGCTATGCGATAGCTATCAGTGGTTACCAGAGCAACGCCCTTATTACCATGTTTCAAAACATATTGTGCTGCCAGTTTTGCCAGCGTAGTAGTTTTACCGACGCCAGTAGGTCCGACCAGGCTATATATGCCACCATGTTCAATCAAATTTGTTGTTGCCTGTGGCAGCGCGTGGGACAACTCCATTGATAACTGCTCCCAGGCACTATCAACATCCGGCGCATTGATACGTGAGGCAAACTGATCCGCGATGGGTGCTGTGAAGCCCATACTCACCATGCGTCTGACGATAGCAGACTGAATTGGCTCTCTGCGGCGCTTGTCGGCCCAAGCTAATTCGCCTAGTTGCTCTTGCAGTAATTCTTTTAATACCGACACTTCATTTCTGATTGCAATCAGATTGGGTTCCTGTGACCACTCGACCTGTTTAGTCATGGGTGATTCTTGCTCAGGAGTTTTGTCTCGCTTGACGGATGTGGCTGTCTCAATGCTGTAATCCAGTGCAGCAACCACCTCAACTCCGCCATCTGTTTTGCGGCTCGACATAATGGCAGCATCCGGACCCAGCTCTTCGCTGACCTGTCGTAATGCTGTTTTCATATCAGGTGCAAAAAAGCGTCTGATTTTCATGGTTTTTTCCTCACACTAATAGGTTGTCATTGGCCAACCGTTGCCACAATTTTTACCTGTTTGCTATCAGGGATCTCCTGATATGACAGCACCTGTAAGTTCGGTACACCGAATCGTGCAAATCGCGCCAGTATTGGTCTGATTGCCGGTGCTGTTAATAACACGGGGGTTTGCCCCATAATTTCTTGTCTTTGCGATACTTCCTGTAGCGACTTCTGCAATCGCTCTGCCAATCCTGGCTCAATACCACCTGCATCAACCTCTGATGCCTGTGTAGACTGAAGCAAGATTTGTTCCAGCGATGGCTCAAGCGTAATAACACTCAGCTCATCCGCGCCGTTATTGATGTTCTGGACGATCATGCGACACAGTGCGATTCGTGCTGCAGCGGTCAGAACGGCGGGATCTTGACTACGGGTAGCATACTCCGCCAGAGTTTCGGCGATTGTTCTCAGATCGCGGATAGGTACTTGCTCCTGCAATAAGTTCTGCAATACCTTCACCAATACACCCAGCGGTAGCGCGTCTGGTACCAGATTCTCGACCAACTTAGGCGCCGTCTGCTCAAGCATCTTCAACAACTGTTCAACCTCTTCATGTCCGAGTAACTCATGAGCGTGATCCTGAAGTATTTGACTCAGGTGCGTCGCGACAACAGTGCTGGCGTCAACGACGGTGTAGCCAAGGGATGATGCTTGATCCTTTTGCCCCTCTTCAATCCAGATAGCATCCAGGCCAAAGGCCGGATCTTTACCCTTTATCCCCTGAATCTCGCCAAATACCTGTCCCGGATTGATAGCTAGATGACGATCCATATGTATTTCAGCCTGCCCGGCTGTCACACCCATCAGAGTGATTTTGTATGCCGTAGGCGCCAGATCAAGATTATCGCGAATGTGCACTGAGGGAATTAAGAAACCCAGCTCCTGCGACAATTTTTTGCGCACACCCTTAATACGTCCCATCAGACTGCCATCTTGCGCCTGATCAACTAATGGTATTAGCCGATAACCAACCTCCAGACCGATGGGGTCAACAGGCTGGACATCATCCCAGCTCAGCTCCTTGCGCTCAGGGGCGACAGTCGCTTCCTCGGCTGGCTTGTCTGCCTCTTCCTCCACGGTTTCTTCTGCTTTACGCTTCTCATTGGCCTGTGCCACGAAATAAGCGCATGTAGCAGCGAATGCTGCCAGAGTCAGGAAGGCGACATGTGGCATGCCAGGAATAATGCCCAACATACCCAATACACCCGCAGCGATGTAGAGCGAGCGTGGGTTAGAAAATAGTTGTGATACAACCTGAGTTCCGACATCCTGCGACGAATTCTGGCGCGTCACCATGATTGCTGCAGCTGTCGATAGGAGTAATGCAGGTACTTGTGCTACCAGACCATCACCGATAGTTAACAAGGCGTAGTATTCCATTGCGGTACTAAAGTCCAGATCATGCTGTCCCATACCGATGGCAATACCACCAATGATATTGATAAACAGAATGAGAATACCGGCGACTGCATCACCACGGACAAATTTACTCGCACCGTCCATAGCCCCGTAGAAATCTGATTCTCTGGCCACCTCTTCGCGTCTGGATTTCGCTTCTTCCTGAGTAAGTAGTCCGGCATTCAAATCGGCATCAATTGCCATTTGCTTACCTGGCATGGCGTCCAATGTGAATCGAGCACTTACTTCGGATATACGGCCAGCACCCTTGGTGACCACCACGAAATTGATAATGACGAGAATAGCGAACACCACCAGACCAACTGCATAATTACCGCCGACGACGACCGCGCCGAAGGATTCAATCACACTTCCCGCAGCACCTGGCCCATTATGACCATTAAGTAAAACCACCCGGGTCGAACCCACATTCAGCGCTAAGCGCAGTAATGTGGCGATTAAGAGTACGGTGGGAAAAGCCGCGAAATGTAAGGGTCTGAGGGTATATACCGTCACCATAATCACAATCAGTGCCAGAGTGATATTGAACGAAAACAGGATATCCAATAAAAATGGTGGCATCGGCAGAGTCATCATCGCTAAGATCATGACGAGTAGAATTGGCGTACCTAGTCCAACCAGTGGAATTGATGTTGTTTTGTTATTAATACTGATATCCATACTTCATAAACCTCAGCGTTTTAATTCATCGGGTATCTCTAAATCAGATACCTTACTTGGTTTGCTTGCTTTACCATTGCGAAATTCTTGTAACTGGAATACATATGCCAGTACCTGAGCGACGGCCAGATATAGACCCTCTGGGATCGCCTGATCAATTTTAGTGTTGTAGTAAATTGCCCGTGCAAGTGGTGGTGCCGCAAAAATGGGAATGTCATGACGGACCGCCACTTCACGAATTTTCATCGCCACGTGATCAACACCCTTAGCGACAACCACTGGAGCCACTAATGAATCATCATATTTCAATGCCACAGAGAAGTGTTCCGGATTTGTGATCACCACATCTGCTTTAGGTACCTCAGACATCATACGGCGATAGCTTAACTGCATTTGTTGTTGGCGAATTCGTCCTTTGACCTCAGGTTTACCTTCGGTATTTTTGTTCTCGTCTTTCACTTCTTGCTTGGTCATTTTCAGTTGTCGTTTGTGGTTCCATAGTTGATATGGCACATCGATTGCGACGATGATTAGCAAGGACAGAGCAATGACGAGAAATGATTGTCCAAGTAGCGTTAACCCATGGGCTAACTCGGTTTCAAGCGAGCCGTGACCTAACCCCATGAAGGTATTAAATTGCCCACTCAGGTAAAAAGCAGCAAAACCGCCCACGACAGCGAACTTAGCAATACTTTTAACAAGTTCCATGAGGGCGTTGGTGCCAAACATGCGCTTGAATCCCTTAGCCGGTGACATTTTGTTCCACTTTGGCGCTGCCGCCTTCCAGCTAAAGGTGAATCCACCAATTGCACACGGCGCAATGATGGCGACCACAACTAGGGCAATCATAATTGGGATTAGAATGGTAAAAGATTGCTCAAGCGAGGCTCCCAAGAATGCCATCGGTGTGGTGGGGTCAAATATATCAGCCCGACTTAATTTAAAATTTTGTCCCAATATTTCGGTGATCCCCATGGCCGTCTGACCACCCATACCCATAAATACTAAACCACCAACAATCATTAACGCAGCCGAGTTGAGCTCACGCGATCGGGCAACCTGGCCTTTCTCCCGGGAGTCTTTTTTCTTTTTCTCCGTGGGTTCCTCGGTACGTTCCTGTCCGTCTTTTTCAGCCATTTGTGCACTCCAGCTTGACGAATTGACAGGCCAAATCCATGCCGTTGAAAAACTGCATGTTGAAGTAGTAGTCAAAACTGTTGATTGTGAACCACAGAATTAACAGACCTGCTGTGAGGATCATTGGGAAACCAATAACGAAAATATTTAACGACGGCGCTACCTTAGTCAGAATACCAAAGGTCAGATTAGCCATCAGTAGAGAGATCACGGCTGCCAGAGCCATGCGCATCCCTACATTAAACATGTCTCCTGCCAGAGAAAACAGACCACTCAGGGCCGCCATGCTAATCCCCTCGGTAGAGACCGGTAAGGTGTAGAAACTACGAATGACGATATCAATCATGAGTAAATGGCCATCAACAGCCAGAAATACCAGCGTTGCCATCATCAAAAAGAACTGACCTACAGCCGGAATCGCAATACCACTAGAGGGATCATTAATCATGGCAAAGCCCAGGCCTGATGACATGGCGACAATTTGGCCACCGACGATGAAGGTTTCGAAGATCAGACGGCTGGTAAAACCAATGGCCACGCCAATAAACAGCTGTTGTATGGTAATGGCCCAACCCTGATACCCCATCATCGCGACTTCTGGCATTGGCGGTAGAACGGGGATAATCACCGCAGTGATGGCGATTGAGGCCGCGATGCGCTTTTGTTTTGATAAAATAGCCGAACCCAAAACGACCATTGACATCGTCATGGCCGAAATCCGGATGAAAGGCCACAAAAAAGACTTGATGAAGGCCTCGATTTGACTGAATTCTAAACCGATCGTTGCATCCATAGCGTCAGCCTATCAAGGTCGGTATGCTCAACATGAGCCGTTCGAATAAATCAACAATAGTGCCGAAAAACCAACTGCCGATAATACTTAAGGTAGTCAGGGTGGCAATCAAACGTGGTAAGAAAGATAGGGTTTGTTCGTTGATGCTGGTGGCTGCCTGAAAAATGGCTATCAATAAACATGTCAACAGACCCGGCGCGATAATGGCAACAACCAGCATGATCACAATCGATAATGCTTCGCGGAATATG
>CAZLIR010000148.1:5914-6292 GCA_964559635.1 uncultured Enterobacterales bacterium | reverse complement strand
GTATATTGCCAATGTGGATGAGTCTGGTTTTGAAAACAATCCCTTGCTCGACCAAGTTCGAGAACTTGCTAGCCAAGAAGGCGCTATGGTTGTGCCTGTTTGTGCATCTATCGAAGCTGAAGTGGCTGAGCTTGACGATGAAGACAAGGTAGATTTTCTTCAGGAAATTGGGCAAGAAGAACCAGGGTTAAACCGCGTTATCCGTGCAGGATATGAACTATTAAACCTACACACCTATTTCACAGCGGGTGAAAAAGAAGTTCGTGCTTGGACAATCAAGAAAGACTCCACAGCCCCACAAGCAGCCGGAAAGATTCATACTGACTTTGAAAAAGGCTTTATTCGCGCTGAAGTCGTTTCCTATGATGACTACATTGC
>CAZLIR010000148.1:0-5904 GCA_964559635.1 uncultured Enterobacterales bacterium | reverse complement strand
GTCATTGCTTAACCCTAACTTATCTGTGATAAACAAATTCACATCATCCGTTAGTGTTTCATAGCGACCAATCGTTAAATTATCAGGTGTTTCACCATTAACACAGATGAAGTCTTGATAACGCCCATATTCGTCAGCGGCCCATTTATCCTTTCGTTCTTGAGAACTCTTTTTATACTGATTCGCGAGATAAGCAACGAAGGTTTTTTCTAAATCCTTAATCTTCTTTTTCCACTTCTGAGTGAGATACATGTATTCCGATAGCATCAGGCTGTATGGATTACGAATAACAACTAACGTCGGAATAGTATTAGGATTTAAACGTAACTGAGTCGCATACTGATGACAAACGGTCAGACCTTGGTGCAGAAACCACGTCTTCTGCTCTTTACTTAGATTAGGATCATTAATTGGCAAGTAATCATATGGCATTAGTCGCATTAAATGATTACGAACTGATGTACCCCCAGTTCGAGGATGATGAACAAACATCAAATTTGGACTAACTAGCATATTTCACTCTTATATCAGCTCTTGAGGCGGACATTATAAACTAGCTTTCCCAATTCACTAAGGGAGTTCAATTAATCTGTAAAAATCAGCGTTTTAGAGGCTACGAAACTATTGACAGACAGGGGATGTTCTAGGAAAATACGCGCCTCTCATCAAAGATGAAATGGCTACGTAGCTCAGCTGGTTAGAGCACAGCATTCATAATGCTGGGGTCGGTGGTTCAAGTCCACCCGTAGCTACCATTTCAGTCGATATTCTTGTACGGACTATAGCCACTCTCATTACGGTATTGTCGCCACATTTTCGGTCGCAGAATAAAGGCTGTTTGGGCTGGAATAGTGATTTGTAATACCCCAGCGTGACTTTTGAATTCTGCCCCTGAGAGTGCATCTTTAAATATTTCACCGGCCATGATTCTGGAATCACGGATCATGAGATATTCCGACTGTGGCTTGTCATCAGAATTCACGATCACCATGACAGTATCAGATACCTTATCGGTAGTTCTCATAAATGCCAGCGCTTTAGACGAATTGAGTCTAGTGAAATCGCCTATTTTTAACGCCACATTCTCTTGTCTAATGGCAATCAAATTCTTAAGCCATGAAAGCTGTTGATTACCTTCCGTATTGAGGTCCCAGCGCATTGGGCCGCGGCTACCGGGGTCCTCACCACCAGTCATACCAAGCTCCACACCATAATAAATCAGTGGCGCACCGGGTAATGTCATCTGCAGTATCTGAAGCAACCGCTGCTGTTTTTCATCAGGGTACAGGGTTTTCAGTCGAGCCGTGTCGTGGTTATCGATAATCAACCATGAGCGAAGTAGCGCCTCTATCCCAGCATCATTGATCATTGATTCTAGTTGTCGGCCCAATTGTTCGCCTGATAACTTGTTTTCCACCATGAGAAACGTCAATTCTCGTAATGGATAATTCATCACGGCATCCATAGACTGGGTCCATCTCTCGGGATAGGCCCACACTTCACCTATCACTAGACTATCCGCCATCTCCTCATGTGATGCAGCTGTGATGGCAGCCAGGTGCTCAAAACCGAGATCAGAGGCTACATCGAGTCGCCAGCCAGAAATACCATGTTTGAAATAATGACGAACCACTGAATTCTCATCACTGACGATGGTATTTTTCACCTCAGGGTTATCCCAATTTAACTCCGGGAGATTTTTCACTCCCCACCATCCGACAAAGCCATTAGGCAATTTCTCATTAAAGGTAAACCAGCCTCTGAATGGCGAGTTTTCATCTTTTAACGCACTCTGAAACCAGTCAGATTGATAGCCCACATGATTAAATACGCCATCAAGGATAAGGTGCATGTCCCTTTTGTTCAGCTCGGTGGTCAACTGATTAAGATCATCAAAATCACCATATTCTGGAGCAATTTTGAAATAGTCTATGGCATCATACTTATGGTTAGATTGTGCATGAACAATCGGGTTTAAATAAACAACATCCATGCCGAGCGATTCGATGTAATCCAACTTGTGTGTCAGAGAATTGAGGTCTCCTCCCCAAAATGCTAACTCATGGGTCCACAATATGGAACTGTCCGATGGCTGCTCCTGCTTTGGTGATTCAGACCAATCTCTCAATGTTTTTGGGGAGGGATATAGGTGCTTTTTGGCAGATAAGTCTCGCGCTGGTGCAAATCGATCGACGAATATTTGGTACGTCATAGCACCAATACGCCAGTCGTTTTTACGATTCTCAAATGTTGACTCTTCAGCTGCGGTTAACTGTGTCATTGCCAATACCGTGGTAACAAATAATAAAATGTATCGTGAGCAACTTGTATGGATCATGCTTAACTAAACTGAGATAAAAATTGCTCGTGAGTCGGCATTTTCTGAACATTCGCGCCGATGATTGTTTTCAAATTATCCATTAACTCAAATAATTGACTATCAGTGAGTGAATCAACCATAGGGTGATAATCTTCAGGAATTGCTCGTTGACCAATCAATACCTGTTTCCAGGCAATTTCTGTGAATAGGTCTTCAATCTCTCGAAATACTTTACCGGTTTTCTTAAATAGATCCATTTTCAACTTGAGCGTGTCGGGGATTTCCATCTGTTGACACTGACGCCAAAAGTCGGTGTCGTCTCTCATATTTTGTTTATAGTGCAGAATAATAAAATCTCGTATACGCTCGTACTCATCCTGAGAACGTCGGTTGTATTCTTCGACCTCACTGCTCTGTATGCCATTGTGTGGGAAGAATTTTAGTAATCGAATAGCACCGGTCTGGATCAGATGTAAGTTTGTTGATTCAAGTGGCTCGAAAAAGCCAGCAGATAAACCGACACATACAACATTCTTATTCCACTGTTTTCTTCTGCGCCCAGTACGATAGCGGATCAGATTTGGCTCGCCGATAATTTCAGTTTGTATATTATCTTTAAGACGCTGCACTGCTTCATCATCGGATAGGTGTTTACTCGAATAGACTAAGCCATTACCAGTTCGGTGTTGCAGTGGGATTTGCCATTGCCAGCCAACGGGTTGCGCCATGGCACGGGTATAGGGTCGAATTCTATCCTCGTTCTCACTTGGCATCGCGACAGCACGGTCACAGGGTAGCCAATGATTCCAGTCAACATATCCGGTATTCAGTGTTTTCTCGATCAACAAACCATGTAAACCGGTGCAGTCGACAAATAAATCACCAGTCACCTCAGTACCATCCTCGAGTGTCACCGACTCAACGTAACCATTGTTTGCATTCAGGCTAACCTGATTGATGATCCCTTCGATACGTTTAACACCTTGTTTCTCACTGATCTCACGTAGGTATTTTGCGTACAGCGAGGCATCAAAATGATAGGCATATTGGATTCCGGGCAGGTTTGTGCCCTCAAGCGTGTCCAGTTTGGCAAACTTGTTATTGGCGGCTGTTTGGAAATTAAGAGAATAATCCCAGAAATCTGATTTCTTACCAAGCTGTAAGGCTTTTACCCAGAAATGGTGAAATTCACAGAAGGGAAAATTTTTGCCTATGTCACCAAAGGCATGCATATAACTGTCGCCAATTTTGCCCCAATTCTCAAATTGAATGCCTAGCTTAATTGTACCTTTGGTGGCCTTGAGAAAATCTGATTCGTTGACACCGAGCGCGTTGTTATACGCGATAATGGGGGGTATCGTGGCTTCGCCTACTCCAATGATACCAATCTTTTCGGATTCTATGAGACGTATGTTGATACTTCGTCCAAGTACTTTAACGAGCAACGCAGCAGTTAACCAGCCCGCGTTACCGCCACCTACAATGACTACATTATCTACTTTGTTTTCCATCCTGCTCAGTCTCTGTTAACGAATGCTACTTTGAGTGTGAACTTGATTATAGCCCAAAAAAAAAGTCCCTTATAACCTAAGTTAGAAGGGACTCAAGATTGTGGGAGACAAAAATTAAATTAAAGTTTGTAGCTGAATCCCAGCAGATAGTATTTACCATAGTTCTGATAATCACGTACCTGCAGTGGGTCACCGTTCACATATGATGTGAATGGCTCGTTGGTCAGGTTCTGTGCCTGCAAGAAGACAGACAATCCTTCCCAACCTTCAACACCCGCTTGACCGAAGTCATAGCCTATCTGAGCATCCCAGATAGTCTCGCCTAGGATATCAACCTGATTAGTACTGAAACCTAGACCATATACATCACCCTTGAAGTCATCACGCTTACGCATACTGGCTCTGGCTGAGAAGCCATTGAGGTCATAGTACATCGTAAATGTTGAGATGCTATCGGATAAACCTGGCAGCTGGAAGTCATTATCAGTTCCAGGAATTTTGATGCTTGAACTCAGGCCTGTGTGGCTCAGTATGACACCAAATCCTTCCAGTGAATCGGTGAATTCACTCAGTGGCATGGAGAGTGAAACCTCGTAACCACTCAGATCACCACCACCAGCGTTGATCTTACCTGAGCCAGTCGCACCAGAGTTTGGTGGCACCAGACCGGTATTCGGATCAACTACACCTGGTAAATCGAGGAAGTAGTTACCATCAAATATCCACTGTTCGAGATCTTTATAGAAGTATGCTACTGAGAAGTAACCTTCATCAGAGAAGTAGTTCTCGTATGTTAGGTCAATGCCTAATGCCTCTTTTGGCTCGAGCTTAGTATTACCACCATTTACACTCCAATAGTTACCGTTGTTATCTGGTTGTTGGTTGTAGTTGATGGAGACATTACTATTCATCTCATCCATACGTGGGCGCGATATTGTCTCGGCAATACCAAAGCGCAGTATTTGACTGTCATCCATCTGTAATGCCAGATTCAAGCTTGGCAACACATGTGAGTAATCATGTGAATTACTGACGGGTGACACCACGATGCGACCAGTATTATTATTCAAGTTACCAGCAAATCCTGCGGAAGACTGATCGGTCTGTGTATATCTGACACCAAAATTACCCGTTAGCGGCATACCACCAACCTCTGTATTGATGTCAGCTTTCACAAATAGCGAAGTTGTTTCTTCTTTGACATTCCATGATTGCGTTAAGTGCGATGTACTGGTCAATGATTCAGATAAGAAGGTGTAGTAACCATTAGCAATCAATGCCATTGGATCATAGGCAATCATGTTACCCATACCCAAGAAATCCAGACTCACAGTACCTAATTGATACTCAGATGGCACCATCTGCATCCCTGGATTATCAGGATAACTGAAGGCACTCAGGGTCATGAAGAAACCGTCCGATGATTTGTTCTTCTCACGCTCTCTGTAGTACACACCGTATGTCAGGCTAGAAATGACATCACCATCAAGCGCCTGCTCAGCGGCAAAACGCAGTGAGCTTAACTCATCATCGATAGTCGGTGTATTCAGGAAGCCATCTTGCGCCTGATTTTCATACTCAGTACCTGTAATACCAAGAGAATCATTCAGAGCACTTGACCAACCCCATGATTGTGGGCCACCTAATTGGATCAGGTTATAGTCTGCATAGTTCAGGCCATGAGCAAATGTAGCACCGGCATTGCCAGCACCCATGGTATAAGTCAGCGTATCAGCTACACCGCGATCGCTACCACGACCAGTACCAGAATAGCTCTCTAATGAGTAAATTTCGCGTTCAACTTTTGAACTGCTCATATCGAACTCTAAATTTAGATCTTCAGATACGGTGTACTCAACGTTAAAGCCAAAGTTAGTTAGATCGGCTTCGCGCGTCTCGTAGTCATTTCGAACGACGACGCGTTGACCTGTTGTTGTTGCCGATGAGATAAAGCCATTCGACTCAACCGTATTGGCGGATATAGCGCCCTGCCCCCATGCAAATGGTATTTCAATACCACGCAGACGTTTTTCATCAAGAAAGTTTACATTTAAAGCATCGAAAGTAACTTTA
>CAZLIR010000147.1:0-6331 GCA_964559635.1 uncultured Enterobacterales bacterium | reverse complement strand
GGTTTAAACGCCTGTGCCAATACACCGTTTGTGATTGCAGACTTACCCTACATGGCTTATGCCACAGAAGATCAGGCCCTGATGAACGCCACCGACCTGATGCAGGCCGGGGCACAAATGGTCAAAGTTGAGGGTGCTGACTGGGTTGTTGATACTGTCAACACGGTCACCAGTCGCGGCATCAATGTTTGTGCTCATCTCGGATTAACACCGCAGTTGGTTGATGTTTTCGGCGGCTTTAAAGTTCAGGGTCGTGAGCAGGATGCAGCCGATAAATTACTCGCTGATGCCATCGCTTTAGAGCAGGCGGGCGCCGGTCTACTAGTGCTTGAATGTATCCCAACCGTGTTGGCGCGCAAGGTAACTGAATCATTGACCATTCCCGTGATTGGTATCGGTGCCGGACCCTACACCGATTCACAAGTGCTTGTGATGTATGATTTATTGGGCATGAATCCGGGGCGATCACCACGCTTTGTGAAAAATTACCTCGAGAACCAGACGGGTGGTATTGTCGCCGCACTGGAGACCTATCGTGCCGAGGTAATCAATGGCCATTTTCCGGCACCTGAGCACTGCTACGACTAATGCATATTTGCCAATCTGTTGTCGACACTCAAGCTGCGCGAGATAGCTTATCTGGCACCGTGGCACTCGTGCCGACGATGGGTAATCTTCATGCTGGTCATCTGTCATTAATCGAGTATGCCAAGCAACAGGCCGATCATGTCATCGTATCCATCTTCGTCAACCCAATGCAGTTTGGTCCGAATGAAGATTTGGATAAATACCCGAGAACGCTGGCGGACGATCAAGCCAAACTGACGGCTCTTGGTGTTGATATGCTATTTTTGCCGACAGTAGAGATGATTTATCCCAATGGGGTCGAGAATCATACGCAAGTGATCGTACCTAATCTAACGGATCATTACTGTGGTGCTGGCAGACCAGGGCATTTTACCGGTGTTGCAACCATCGTTCTGAAACTATTAACCATCTGTCTGCCAGACATGGCCGTCTTCGGTAAGAAAGACTTCCAGCAACTCACTATCATCAGAAAACTGGTGGATGATATGTCGCTTCGAACCGATATTATTGGTTTAGAAACACGTCGAGATGAGTTCGGACTGGCACTGAGTTCGCGCAATCAATACCTGAGCGACCAGCAACGAGACATCGCCCGACAGTTACGCAAAAATCTGCTGCTTGTTAAGGAGGCCGTTGTCTCTGGTGAGCTAGATTTTACAGGCTTGTGTACTGAAGCAATCGTACGACTTGAGCAAATCGGTTTTGCCATGGAGTATTTTTCGATCGCCGATCAGCACACCTTGCAAACCGCCGATCAGCACACACGAGATTTAGTGATCTTGAGTGCGGGAAGACTTGGACAAACCCGACTCATTGATAATATAGACTTTACGCTGACCGACTAGTCGTCAGAATCCTGCTCTGGTTTCTTTAGCCGCCCTGCTTTGCGTAAGGCATCGCGAAGTACATATTCAATTTGCGCATTCATGCTGCGCAACTCATCCTCTGACCAGCGTTGCACAGCATTGAGAATATCCTCATTGATCCGTAGCGGATAGGCTTTTTTCTTTGCCATCTAAGCCGCCTCTCTGGTATCAATTAGCGCCGCGATGGTTTTTAACAGGCGCTTGGGGTCGTCACTACCAAGTCGAATCTTCTTGCCCTCGTTCGTCGTTAGCTCAACCGCATCTAAACCCTCTACGTTATAGATTGTTGCGCCTGAAAACACGCGTCGAATGCCAAAACCATACCACCACTTATTTCTGACCGTTTTGACGGTCTGAATGTCCGCAATCGCTAGCGAATTGCGAGGAAAGCCGACACCAAAGTGCCAGGACACATTCGTTTTATCGACGCGGATGGTTAGCAGTGCCATGTTCAGAAGGATGATATACACAAACGTTATAATCACAATACCAATGACATCCCAATTAGTGGTATCCATCCAGTCTGGGGCATATGTACTGAAGTCCTCGACAGTAATTGACAAGATACTCGCAACCAATGACAGTATGACAATCGCTAAGATAATTTTACCGACCTGTGTATGTTGATACTTCATTATCATCTACCGTGTCAGGAAGCCTAGTACAGGCTTCCTGTGTTAACGATTGGCTGTGCCGCTTCATCAGAGCACAACACCACTAACAGATTACTGACCATGGAGGCTTTACGTTCCTCATCGAGGTCAACAATACCCCGGTCATCTAGTCGCACCAGCGCTTGCTCTACCATGCCGACAGCACCTTCAACGATCAGTGTTCGCGCATCGATGATGGCTGATGCTTGCTGTCTGCGCAGCATGGCGTTAGCAATTTCAGGGGCATAAGCCAAGTGACTTATTCTGGCTTCTATCACCTCAACGCCCGCTTTTTCTAGTCGGTCCTGAACTTCCTGTTTTAAATGCTCAGCAATTTCTGCAGGTGACGATCGTAACGCGATTTGGCTATCGTCCTTAGAATCATAAGGATAGCTGGTAGCCAGATTTCGCAGTGCTGCTTCCGATTGAATCGAGACAAAATCCTCATAATCATCGACACGAAATATCGCTTCGGCTGTATCGACCACCTGCCAGACCACTACGGCTGCAATCTCAATGGGATTACCCGAGCTATCATTGACCTTCAATCGACCACTCTCAAAATTTCTAACACGTAATGAGACGGCTGTTTTTGAATAAAACGGATTGGCCCAACGCAAACCTGGATCAACCACCGTACCAACGTACTTACCAAATAATTGCAGTACTTTAGCCTCGTTAGGATGCACCATGAACAGTCCAAACCAGCAAATGAATACCACCAATGCACACAAAATAGCTGCTAGTGCTAGTGGCGGGCTACCGATGGCCTTCACAATGCCGAATACTGTTGCGCCCTGAGCCACCAGTAGAACTAATAGCATACTGATGCCATTGGGGGCTGTTGTTCTTTTCTCTTTAATCATCATTATCTCCCGATAATCTCACTAGTAATGTCAATATGATATCAATTTGATATCACTTTATCAAAACAAGTTACTCCCTGTGACCTTAAATAAATGTAACAAGGCGTGTCACATTTTCTGAGAGTATGAGAACAATGAGGGCGGATATGTAGGGAACTAAAGCTAGTCCCAATGTTCCAGATCAGCGGTTAAATCGGGCCTGAACACCAAGTGCACTCCCTGTTCTGAGTTGACACGAATAGCAGTGGCATACGGCGATACGAACCGGTTCACCATCGACTACTAACTTAACCTGTCCACAACTACACTGTGCTTCTCGATGCATACTTGGCTCCAGAAAGTGAATTATTATCGTAAAAGCTAGTCTATACTGAATATAAGCACAGTAAAAATCGTTCGTTTCGAGCAGGAGATATTCATGATGGATCACAATGAAGCCACACGAATTATCAAGAAGTATCACAACCGTCGTTTGTATGACACGGAAAAGAGCCATTACATTAAGTTATCTGATCTTTATGAGATGATTAAAAATGGTGATCGCTTCCGTGTAATAGAAGTTGATACACACAAAGACATTACACATACGATTTTGCTGCAGATCCTGACCGAGCTTGAGACCAAGCAGTCAGAGGTACTAACGGTCGATTTATTGCGTACCCTATTAAGCTTTTATCGCGATCCGACCCATGCTCAGCTTGGACGATATCTGGAGCATTGTCTTGCGCTATACGACGAATATCAGATCCGTTTGAAAAGCCCCGTGAACAGTATTTTACCGACCCAACAGCAGGCTAATAGCCTACACGATGCCGCTGAGGATGCCCATGAGCGGTGGCAGGCAGAGCAACCAGAGGTGGAGACTGTCGACTAATTTGACACGCTTGTGTGATCAGCGGTGATAATCTCGAACATCAGTTCAGATAGTGAATAAAACAGCTCACTTAGTGGACCAAACAGCAGTAACGCCAAACTTAACAACGTAACACTACACAACGCTAAGAGTTTCACGCCTAGGTAGCGGTTATCGTACTCGTGCTCTGAGTCATGATGCTGCAAGCGCCACCAATTCCGTAAGTACACCAGCGTCATCCAAGCGGATAAAATCAACAGCACCAGATTGGCGATGAGCCAGTTCGCCTGACTACCCTGCAGCTGTGTTGATGCACCAATCAAAACGCCCGGGATCAAGTACACCGGCGCCCAGATAGCCGCAGATAGCACATTAATGATTTGAAATCGTATCAGTGGCATAGATGACATGCCGGCGATGAGTGGTACGAAAGCACGTACGGGACCGACAAATCGTCCAAGGGCAATGCTGGCGACACCAAAACGCTCAAAAAATGCATCCGTTTTAGTTAACCAATCCGGATGACGTTGAAAAACAGGCCAGTGTCTAACCCGATCCTTGAAATAATTGCCGACCGCGAAACTCAGATACTCGCCGATCACCGCACCGATGAAACAGTAAACTGCAGCCATGAAGTAATTGATGTTACCGGTACCAATCAGAATGCCGACACCAACCAAAAGTAGCCAGCCGGGTACCAAGATACCAATCACAGCCAGTGATTCTAATAGTGCGATGGCGAAGATGGTCCAATAAGCCCAATCCGGATTATTGGTTATCCAATCAACCAGTGGGGTGAAGTCCATGAGGTGCCTTATTGGGCATCGGGATTGTTGACTAAACCGGCATTGTTTTTCATCAATGCCCGTTCAGCACGGTAACTAGAGCGTACAAAAGGTCCAGAAACAACCTCAGTAAATCCAAGTGATAAACCATACTCACGATACTCATCGAAGGTCAGTGGATTAACATAACGCACGACCGGTAAATGATTCGGTGTTGGACGCAGATACTGTCCGAAGGTCACCACATCGACGTTGATCGCTCTCAGATCACGCATAGTCTCACGGATTTCCTCGTCGGTCTCACCCAGACCGACCATAAGACTGGTTTTGGTGAGCACTTCAGGGCGGTACTTTTTCGCATGCTCAAGCAACATCAGGGTAGTCTCATAGGATGCCTTAGCGTCTCGTACCGGATGAGTCAGACGTTTCACAGTCTCAACATTCTGGGCAAAAACAGCAATATCTGTATCGAGTAGTTTATTCAGGTCGGTGATCTTGCCTTTGAAGTCGGGTGTCAGTACCTCGACCGCTGTGTCAGGGTTCATCTCACGAATCGCAGTCACACAATCGGCATAATGTTGCGCACCACCATCGTCAATATCGTCTCGATCCACTGAGGTGAGTACCACATACTTCAAGCCCATGTTCTTAACCGCATCTGCGGCATTAGCCGGCTCGTCCTTGTCCAACCAGCCATTTGGGTTACCCGTGTCGACTGAGCAAAAGCGACAGGCTCTAGTACAGACTGAACCCATGAGCATGATGGTAGCGGTATTGTGACTCCAACATTCACCGATGTTAGGACACATGGACTCTTCACAAACGGTGCTAAGTTTGTTTTTACGCACGTTGGATTTCAGTTCATGATAACGACTACCCGATGGTAATCTGACCTTGAGCCAATCCGGCTTTTTATCTGGACGATGATCAGCCGCAGGGCCCTTTCCCTTGATACCATTCTTGATCGCCTTGTGCCCCTGTGGCGTAACAAATTTCTTACCACTGGTGACCGTTGGCTTGTTAATGATGGGTATACGTTGATCAGACATAGCTGTTAAATCGTCGCTTGCTCTATGAAAACACGCTTATTGTACCCCAGAGCTTGTGCAAGTGCATGAGTTAGGCGATCGCCAATTTCGGACAAATCATCATCCTTACCCAAGGCCTGCATAGAAGTGACAGCAAGTCCCTCGTATCCGCAGGGGTTGATGCGGGCAAATGGGCTGAGATCCGGGTGGATATTAAACGCCAAGCCATGAAAGCTTCGACCGCGACGAATTCTTAAGCCAACCGAGCATATTTTAGCCCCTGCCTGCGGCCCAGAAGAGATATAGACACCGGGACGATCGCGATCTGACTCGGCAGCTATACCATACTGCTCAAGCACTGCGATAACGGCATTTTCAAGATTGGATACCAGGCAGCGCACAGAAACATTGAGTCGTCGGATATCGATGAGTGTATAAGCGACTAATTGCCCCGGACCGTGATAGGTCACCTGACCGCCCCGATCGACCTGAATTACCGGTATATCACCGGTAGCAAGCAAGTGCTCTGCTTTCCCGGCCTGACCCTGAGTAAAGACAGGTCTATGCTCCAACAGCCACACCTGATCGGGAGTGCTTTCATCACGCGCATCAGTGAAATCCTGCATCGCCTGCCAGACTTCAGCATAGTCACGCAGGCCTAAGTTAACCACTTCGAGGGTATTCATCAGAGT
>CAZLIR010000146.1:0-6337 GCA_964559635.1 uncultured Enterobacterales bacterium | reverse complement strand
CGCCAGGATGTCACTATGCTAAATAGTGCCGCCTTTGCCTCAAACCAGAAATTTGAAGCGGCATTCCAGGATGACTTAACACTGAATACAACATTCCCAGCGAGTAGGCTCGGTCGTCAATTAGAAACCGTGGCCAAGACAATCGCCAATAAAGAGGCATTAGGTGTCGGACGACAAATCTTCTTTGTCGCCATCGGTGGATTTGATACTCATGATAACCAGGCCGTTACTCTGCCAGCCCTACAATCGCAAATTGATAGCTCAGTCGTGTCATTTCATCAAGCTATGACTGAAATGGGACTCAATGAGCAGGTGACATTATTTACTGCGTCGGATTTTGGTCGGACGCTGGCGGTAAATGGCGATGGTACCGATCATGGTTGGGGCTCGCATCATCTGGTGGTTGGCGGAGCTGTGAATGGTCAGCAAATTTATGGTCAGGTTCCGCCTGCCAGTCTGGGACACGATTGGGATGCCGGTAATGGCCGTCTGATCCCAGGCGTATCTATTGAGCAATTGGCTGCTCCCATGGGACGCTGGTTTGGTCTATCAGATGCCGAGTTAGCGGTTGCGTTACCCAATTTAGCCAACTTCTCAGAGCAGTCTTTGAATTTTATTTAAATTTTTATTCCTCAAACTTCAGGTTCATACGTCATAGCTATGAACCAACTCAGAAGTAACAGGAGAATACCTAATGAAGATACTTACTAAATCACTAACGGTCATTACATTATCTGTCATAATCACAGCGCCAATAGTTGCAGGAACGCCGGCCCTAGATAACCGCCAGAGCAATCAGAAAGCCAGGATTGCTAACGGTGTTTCGACTGGCGAGTTGACCGCCAGAGAGTCGGCTCGCATGGTCAAGGGCCAGGTTGAGTTACAGCGCATGGAAAATAGAGCCAAGCGTGACGGTGTGGTCACTCCACGTGAGCGCGCCAAGCTACAACGCAAAGCAACTATTGAGTCAGGAAAAATTTACCGTAATAAGCACGATGGTCAAAAACGACCTAAAGCCAGAGGCTAAATGTTCACCAACGAGGGGCTTTATGCCCCTTTTTATTACTTATCTATTTCAGGCCAATAGTCAAAGACGCCCCTCTAAATCCACATAAATACGTCATAAATTCGATAATACCGTCAATAAAACGTACAAAATGGCGTAATAGTGAAAATATGGTCATTAATTTTGTTCTGGATTTGTGGTAGTGTGGTTTTGCAAAAAAGAACATATGCAGAAATAACAGTACAATGTCTATTAGGGGGATATATATTGTGAAGTCTTTATTTTCTAAATTATGCCTGGCCAGTGCGCTGGTTTTGGGCACATCTACTGCGGCATTCGCCGATGACAGTCGCTACATCATCCAAGTTGATAACAGCAAAAAAGGCATCGTTAAAGCCTTAGCACGCCAGATGGGTGGAGAATTAAATCTCGACGCTGATGGATTCTTTGCTGCGACTTTTGATGGTAAAAATCTAAGTGAGGTTAGGGGCCTGTTGAAGAATCCACATATCAAATTGATTGAGGAAGATTCACGACGTTTTCCACTTGCGATATATAACGATACTGCAGGTGATCCAACAATCACTCAGTTAATCCCATATGCAATCGTACAATCACAAGCTGATCAATTGACGCTGGATTTAACCAGTAATCAAAAGGTCTGTGTGATTGATTCAGGTATTGCTCGAGAGACCGGTGAAACCGGTGGTGGTAATAATGACTTCGACTGGAGTGTTATTACCGGCGATAACGATTCTGGTACAGGAGACTGGTTCCGCGATGGTGGTCCGCATGGTACTCACGTTGCAGGAACCGTTGGTGCTGCTGATAATGGATTTGGTGTCATCGGACTCGCTCCGGGTGTACCGATGCATATCATCAAGGTATTTAATGCCTCGGGTTGGGGTTACTCATCTAACCTAGCTCTGGCGGCACAACTCTGTGGCAATGCAAACTCGACAATTATCACCATGAGCCTTGGTGGCGGTGGCGCTAACTCAACTGAAGAGAATGCGTTCATCGATTTCACCAACAACGGCGGCTTAGTCCTTGCTGCAGCGGGTAATGATGGTAATTCAGCTCGTTCATATCCAGCTGGCTACAAGTCAGTCATGATGATCGGTGCGAATGACAACAATAACAACATTGCCAGTTTCTCACAGTTTCCATCTAATACCAGAACAACCGGTAGAGGCCGAAATCGAGTAACAGAAACTGACGACGGTTTTGGTGTCGAAGTGACCGCAGGTGGTGTTGATACATTATCTACCTATCCAGCCGGTGGTGCTACAGTGGCATCATTAATGGCTGACGGCGCTGGCTTTGCAGCTTCTGCCATGGAGAACTCTGGTACGGCTTCGGGCTCAACCTATTTTATGGGTTTAGGTACTTCGACCGATAGCGGTGCTAATGGCAAAATCTGTGTTATTGACCGTGGTGAGATTTCATTCCAAGACAAGGTCGCTAATTGTGAAAACTCTGGTGGTCTGGGCGCAGTAATCATTAATAATGTAGCTGGTATGCTCTACGGCACATTGGGCTCGCCAAATAATACTTCTATTCCTGCAGTAGGTGCTGCACTGGAAGATAGAGGCGATATAGTGGCCGCGTCTAGTGCATCAGTTAGCGTATCAAGTGGTGATTACGGCATGATGAGTGGTACCTCAATGGCTACTCCAGCCGCGGCAGGTGCAGCAGCACTTATCTGGTCAAATCATCCAACCTGTACAGGTACTCAAATCCGTGATGCGATGAAAGCAACCGCTGAGGATCAGGGAGCCGCAGGACGTGACGACTACTTTGGTTACGGCATTGTCAAAGCCAAGGCAGCCAGTGACTACCTGACAGCTAATGGCTGTGGTGGTGGTACACCTAATGTTGCACCTACAGCGTCATTCACCTTTAGCTGTTCGGCACTAAGTTGTGATTTCGACGGCTCAGGAAGCTCTGACAGTGATGGTTCTGTCGTATCATATAGTTGGGACTTTGGTGATGGCAACTCAGCGTCGGGTGCTACAGCATCACACACATATGCTGCTGATGGTACCTATGAGGTCACATTGACAGTTACTGATGATGCTGGTGCTACTGGTAGCTCTAATCAAAATGTAAGTGTGAATGATGGTGGTGGCACCGGTGGTGTCTTCAACCTCTCAGTTAACACTTACAAAGTGAAAGGTGTGCAACACGCTGACCTCACTTGGGGTAATAACAGTGGTAACGTCGATATCTATCGCGACGGTGTTGCAGTTAAATCCAATGTGGGCGGAAGCATGTTCACTGATAACATCGGTAATAAGGGTGGCGGTGTTTATGTCTACCAGGTATGTAATACTGGTACGAACACCTGCAGTAACTCGGTTAATGCTGTGTTCTAGAGTTTAGACACTTTAATTAAACCAACAAAGCCCGGTTCGTCCGGGCTTTTGTTTATGTGTAAGGTAGGATCAGGAATGAAAGAACAGAACTATTCGACAAAAGTCGCTGATTGGCTATCTGAACAGCAGTGCCATCCTCTGAGGTATGATCTGACAGAGGAGCTTCATGCTCGGCCATTTGAATCCTTACAAACACCTGTTGATATTTTCCTGTTTGCCAAGTTTACCGGCGAAGAATCCAGAGATAATGAGTTCTCACATCTGCTGGATTTCTGTCAGCGCCATGAACTGACCATACCAAAGACCGGTGTTCGTCACCATCGAATGCATGTCGGTGATGACCTAATCCGTTGGGAACGGCATGGCGAATTCACCACCTTCAGTCTAATCACTACGGCTAATTCAGAGCAGCCATTTGATGCAGAGGTATCCTCCATTTTGCTGGACTGGATGAGCAATACGGAAGGTCAGATTCTGGTAGCGACACAACTTTCCATTCGTGAATATGATGCAGAAGCTCACACCGAAGAAAATGTTGTTAAATTATTTAATCGCGCCTCGCTGGTCAGCTCAAAACTCGCCAGTAAAGAGGCACAGGTCTGGACTGATTTGAGGATCCATGAATCGGGTTTTAATCGAATTTTGCTGTTAAATGATAAATTACGTAACCGCAAGCTAGGGCGTGTCGCACAACGCCTGATGAATATCAGTACCTACCGTAATCTGGCCTTACTGGCTCTGCCCATAGCACAGAAAGCGAGCCATGAATTAGCTGATTTGGATGGTCAGCTGTCTAAGTTATTAGATGAGTTGAGTATTCCGTCTGATTACAATGACATGGGCGGCGATCGTGCCAGTCGCATTGAATTGGACAGTAAAATGTTGCGCTCGCTGACCGCACTATCAATGCAAATTCAGTCCCTTTCGACCCAATCACGATATCGTCTTAGTGCTGCAGATGCCTACTATGCCTTGATTAACAGTCGACTCACAGAACTTAATGAAACGCGTGTCATTGGCTTTCAAACCATTGGCGAATTTCTGCAACGACGGCTGTCCCCAGCGATGCGAACCTGTACCTCCGTGCAAAGCAGGTTGGAAGATTTATCGAACCGTACTTCGCGCGCTGTGGACCTGCTGAGAACGCGTCTTGACCTGACTCTGGAGCATCAGAATCATTCCTTACTTGAGTCCATGAACAAACGTGTGCTTGCCCAAATGCGTTTGCAACAGACAGTTGAAGGCTTATCCATCGCAGCAATCACCTACTACATTATCAGTCTGATAGGTTATCTCACTAAATCTACCGATGGTCTGGCTATTCAGCTAGGTCTGGGTATAAGTCCTGAAGTGATAACCGGTCTGAGCGTACTCCCGGTAGGGTTTTTAGTATGGTATAGCGTGCGCAGAATCAAGCGTAAAATTCTCGAGAAGACACCTAATTAAAAACAATCAAAACATCAATACCAAAGTATTCATATGATCATTTGGTTGGCATTCTCACCGGACTCACATCGTCATGATCCAATACCCGCTCGGGGCCACGGTCGATGCGCATCACCAGTTTACAGGCCGGATCTGGACAGATAACCCGCGCGTCAGTTTCCATCCAATCAGCCGGATGATTCTTGCGTTGTTTTGCCGGTAGCAATGGAATAGCTGATTGCAAGGCATAGAGACAAAAATCCTTGCCCTCCGGTAGAGACAACTTACCTCCTTTTAAATAAAAGGCATCACCAACGGACATATTACAGGTGCAGTGACCATCGATTTTTTCTACCGATATGGTTAAGTCATATAATTCAAATTGATCATCACGCAGTTCAGTTTTGTCATTCATGGTGCTCATCGCTCTCGGTTTTTCGCTTAACGGCCAGTAATGAAATGACTGCTACCATCAACAGCCCCCAAGACATAAAGTTGTGAAATCCTATGTCTATCGGACTGACTTGGCTAAAGCCATATTCCTGACCGGTATTGGTCACATTGGCCATTAAGATTACAGGAATAAAATACGGCAGTAAAAAAGGGAAAATACAGGCCACCAAACTAAGCAGATTGGCGCGTCTGATCTTGCTCACACCCAAACGCTCACCAGTTTTCTTGGCAAAATCAGTGACCATTAAAATGGCGACGATACTGTGTGTGGTAAATAATACTGCCAGACTCATGACTGCGGTAATCCACCCCTCGCCCTGGCGATTGGTATTCGATCGTTCAGCGGCATAATCAACCAGACGATCCAGCAAGCCACTGGCCTTTAGTGTTGCTACCAGACCCATGAGTAGAATGGTGAATATGCTTAAGCCCAGTGCCCGATTGATGCCATCAATCACGAAGCTCTTGGCGACGTAGTTATCCAAGTCCAGTTTCAACACACTCTCCATGGGCAGCAGTTGCAAGACTAAACCGAGAACGGTGCCAAAACACAGGCCCAACAATAAGCCGTGCACAAGGTGCTTGCCGCGCAAGAACAAATAAATAATAAATACCGGTACCAACAACATAGGCAAGCCCTTCGGATCACCGGTCTCAACAGCTGTTCCTGTAGCAGCATCGTTTGCGCCCATCCAGGCCATTAACAGATAGGCGACAACGGCAAAAACAAATGCCGGCAAGACATACCTGAGCCTGCTCTTAACGGTTTCGCCGATTTCAGCCTCTTGCGAGAGGGCACTGGCGATGGTGGTATCGGATATGGGAGCAATAAAGTCACCGAAGGTTGCCCCACCAAGAATTGCCCCCGCCAATACTGCCAGATCTGCGCCCAATAGCGCGCCGGTGGGATACAACAACGGTCCACAGATTAAAATCGTAGCGAAGCTCGAGCCAGTTGACAGCGACACCACACAACAGATCATGAAGGCGACGATGACAATGCCCTCTCCTCCCAGATTTAGTTGTAATGACAGCCATATCAAGGCATCGACAAAGCCGGTATACAGCATTAATT
>CAZLIR010000145.1:0-6367 GCA_964559635.1 uncultured Enterobacterales bacterium | reverse complement strand
AGCTCGATAATTCAGCGATTGATGACGCTATGCAGAAGTTTGATTTGTTTGAGCAGAAGATGGACCGGCTCGAGGCTGAAATTGAAGCATATGACCTGGGTAAAGGTCAGACATTGTCGGCTCAAATCGACCAGTTAGTTGTTGATGAAGATATTGAGAAAGAATTAGAAGCATTGAAAACTAAATTCAAAAAAGCTAGCTAATTCAACTACAGGAGATTGATATGAAATTTAATGATAGAGGTCGTGTTATTGCTCGTGACAAGTTGTATCGTAACGTTCGTCGCAGCAAGTTGATGGGTGTGTGTGCCGGCCTGGCTGATTTTTATGATATCGATCGTAATCTGGTCCGACTAGGCACTATCATTCTGGGCTGGTTCTTTACCATGCCAGTTATCTGTCTCTACGTTCTGGCTGGACTATTGTTACCAAAACGTCCAGACTGGAGCTACTACTAGTTATCTAAGGCAGACTGAATACATATGAAGAAATTAACACGCTTTTTGTTGGTATTTGGTCTGCTTGGTTTGGCTCTGGTGTGCTACAGCATCGGTTTCAAGTCAGGCTCCATGGTACTCACAGCATTAGGATTGATATTAGAGCTTGCGTTCTGGTTTGGCATTATTAACACCTATCCAAATAACAAAGTCGACAGAAATACGTCATCTGATTCATAACTATCACAGTGTCGTTCTTGAATAGGCTACAATTGACCCAATACATCGTTACTAGTGCAGATTACTGGAGATTACCTTGACTGACTCTACTGATTCTAACGTTTCACCTGAGAATATATCGGAATCAATACTTACGCCTGAATCAAGTCGATTCAAACTGATTGCTTGGTCAGTTGTTGCTGTTATTTTCCTCGGCTACCTATTGGGTGTCTACTGGAGCTTTGAGCCGGAGCCACGGAAAATCAATAACGCACCGGATCAGGTGCGGGGCGTTGAGCTGGTTGATAGTTTGATTTATGTGGTTGATACGCTACTGGAAAAGCCAGGTGGCTTCCTTGCCAATGATGTGACTCCGCCAACAGTATTTCTGGATAATATTCCGGCTTTTGAGTACGGCGCGATTGTTCAAGCACGTGATTTGACTCGCAGTTTACGCAAAGAGTTCTCCCGGTCTCAGTCACAATCTCTGGAACAAGAGGATTTAAAGCTCGCCGAGCCGAAGATATACATCGCTCACAAGAACTGGGCATTACCCAGTGCAGAGGGCGAATACCGCGACAGTATCGAAGCCATGTCCCGCTACCGAGATAAACTCTCTGATCCAAGTGTGACAGACGCGCAATTTTACGCCCGAGCAGATAACCTTCGCGACTGGCTCGGTGAAGTATCGAATCGATTGGGTTCTTACTCACAAAGGCTATCGGCCAGTGTTGGTCAAGATCGGGTAAATACTGATTTGGCGGGTGACATTGCTGCCAGTCAGTCTACCGTCACGGGCTCTTCAATAATGGTGAAAACGCCCTGGCTCGAAATAGATGACGTGTTCTATGAGGCACGTGGTGCGACCTGGGCACTGATCCAATTCCTCTCCGCTGTGGAGGTGGATTTTGCCGATGTTCTGGCAAAAAAGAACGCAACAGCCAGTCTACAACAGATTATTCGTGAACTTGAGACAACCCAGGAAACCATATGGAGTCCAATGATTCTCAACGGTGGTGGATTTGGATTTGTTGCCAACCATTCATTGGTCATGGCATCGTATATCTCGCGCGCCAATGCCGCCATTATTGATTTAAGAGAGCTGCTGTCTCAGGGTTAAATCATGCCACTCACACTCAGCTAAACACAGATGGCTATTGTTTCATCTGTGTTACTGAGATGTATTTCCTGTAAGTAAATGTAAACCTTTATCGATCTCACCGCGTCTAATGATCTAAAGTAATGGCAGAATGCTATAGATGAGACCATCAGGTAACGTGACAGCTGTAACTGAGACAACAAATACCAACGAAATTAATGCGCTGGTAGACCGGGCAAAAGCAGGTGATGTATCTGCTTTTGAGGGTTTATATCGTCGGCATATTAATCAAGTTTACAGTCTTTGTTATCGCATGACTGTTAACAAATCTATCTCAGAAGAACTCACACAAGAAGCGTTTGTTCGTATCTGGCAAAAATTAGAATTGTTCAATGGTACCAGCAGTTTCTCTACCTGGATGCATCGATTGGTGACCAATGTAGTCATCAGTCAGATGCGCAAAAAGAATCTCATTGATCCATCCGATGATTTTGAAGCACTTTTGAATCAGAGTGCCGACAGAGCATCTTCAACTGCGGTTGGTATGGACTTGCAATCTGCTATCTTAAAATTGCCTAATGGTGCGCGTCAGATATTTGTTCTTCATGATGTCGAGGGTTACAAACATTCTGAGATATCGACCATGCTCGATATTGCCGAGGGCACATCAAAAACGCAGTTACATCGGAGTAGAAAACTTCTACGGGAGTGGATGCAATGAGCAAAGATAGCAATCAAACCATTGGTTCTCTGGAAGAGCGCCGTATCGCAAATGCTGCAGCTGACTTGGAACCTATATATGCCCCCCAGCGTGATTTATGGCCTGAGATTGAAAACAGTATTTCGGGTAGCCAGACACGAACCAAACCCATGCCAACATGGATGCCTTATGCACTAGCAGCATCCATACTCATGACGGTCGTTTCTTTGGGCGTATCAACAAATTTTTATCTCAATCAAACCAAATCTGTTGTCACAGCATCTAATGATTATATAGACGCTATTGAACAACCATATATGTTAGCCAGAGTGTCATATTTGGAAGAGATGGTGGTTCAGGGACAAGATCTTAGTCCGGAAATACGTCTGGTTTTAAAAGAGAATTTAGAAATTATTGATAAGGCGGTTGAATCAATTCACGAAGCATTAGCGACTAACCCTAACGATGCACAATTGATCGATAGGTTAATTCAGACACGTGAACAAGAGATGGCCTTATTCAGACAGTTAACTAAACGTCGTGTCACGACAATATAGGAGTAAATCATGACTTTTAAGCAACTACTACCTGCGACAGCAATGACGATGCTACTTTCAGGAGCAATCTTTGCTGGTGAGAAAGTTGATAGAACGATTGGAGTTAGTAGCGACGGCGTTGTGCAAATTGAAAACGTCAGAGGTATCATCCGAGTTGAAGGTTGGGATCGCGGTGAGGTATCTGTCAAAGGCACTTTAGACGATAGTGCTGAGAGATTAATTTTTGAAACCAACGGCGCAGTGACAAATGTTATTGTGAAAATGCCAAAGGGTAATATAAAGCGCGGTGATGGCTCAAATCTGGTTATCCGTGTACCGAATACTAATCAGGTTGATTTTGAGGGCGTTAGTTCGGACTTGTTTGTTAAAAACATCTCTGGTGGTGTTGATCTGGTTACCGTCAGCGGGGATATCGACACCAACAATATCAGCAAGCAAGTATTCCTTAAGTCAGTCAGTGGTGATTTAGTCATCAAAGAATCTTCAGGACAGGCTCGTTTATCATCAGTCAGTGGAGACATTGAAGCCAAACTAGATAGTCAGGAAGTCGAGGCGAATACAGTATCAGGTGATGTTACACTTCATTTAACCGAGTTCACTTCACTGGATGCTAGCTCTGTGAATGGCGAGGTATGGGTCAAAGGTGCTCAGTCCGATGACGGTGAGACGGATATCAACAGTGTAAATGGTGATATTACCCTTAATTTCACTAAATCACTTAATGCAAGGATCAAGGCCAAGACAGGTCCTGGTGGCGATATTGATAATGACTTAACGGCTGATCAAGTTGAGAATATATTCCCGAACCAACAGAAGCTAAGCTGCAATGCTGGTAATGGTAACGGCAAAGTCAAACTATCAACAATCAATGGTTCCATTAAATTAAAGGGCGATTAAATCAAACTTTTTTCTGAAATTTTCGTCCTATACTTAAAGAGCACCTTTTATGGTGCTCTTTTGTTATAAACGTTTACATCTTTTTTATGGGGTACTCTACTGCTTGATGTATAATCTAACCTCAACAAATTTCGACTTTAAAAACAAAGTCGTGAAAAGATAGATAAGTAAATAATAAAATAGTGATTACTAGCGTGGTCAATAGGGAAAGGTAAGACTTACAGTGACAAAAAACACTTTCCAAAACCTAGTTGAGGAAATGCGTCGAAGACGAGTTTTCAGAGTGGCGACATTATATGTGGTGTCCATCTGGCCGATCCTGCAAATCGTAGACATTCTCTCACCATCGCTCAATATCTCTGATGGTACCATGCGTAACCTGCTATTTTATTTTGTCTTAGGTTTTCCTATTGCAATTGTATTTGCCTGGCTTTACAACCTGACACCAAAAGGTATTGTCAAGAATGATGGCAACGAAGAGGCTGCCCAAGAACGACTGTTTGGTAATCGTTTGGAAATAGCTGTTATCTTCATCTGTATTACTTTTGCCGGTGTATTGTTTACCTTTCAAGACGACTTATTTGAAATGACTCAACAAGAGTCAGCAGCGACCAATGCCTTGGTACAGCAAACCCAACAATATGGTTCAATCGCCGTGCTGCCGTTTGTTCCCTTTAGTGATGATCGACAGGATGAATATTTCGCCGACGGGCTAGCCGAGGAGCTTTTGAATGTATTGGCAAAAATACAATCACTTCAGGTGGCAGCGAGAACATCATCATTTGCCTATAAGGGTATGACCTATAATATTCAACAGATTGGCCGTGAGTTAGGTGTGGATGTCATCCTTGAGGGCAGTGTGCGCCGTAATGATATAGATAATACCGTTCGAGTCACGGCTCAGTTAATAGATGTTCGATCAGGTAACCACCTCTGGTCTGAAACCTATGATCGTCAATTTGAGGATATCTTTCGCATTCAGGATGAAATCACGGAATCTGTGGTTGGCGAATTGCGCATCACCTTGCTGGGTGAGGAAAAACAGCAGTTGATGGCACATGACACAGCCACACCAGAGGCAGTTATCGCTCATACCAAGGGACGTGAAGAACTTGTGAAACGTACTGGTTCAGCTGTTAGATTAGCGAAAGAGTACTTCGAGCAAGCAGTCGCCAGTGACCCAAATTATGCCACAGCATATGCCAGTCTAGCCGAAGCTAATATCCTGCTGATTGAATACGATAACGCAGACCCGAAAACGCATCGAGAACTAGCGCAGGCAGCGGTTGATAAGGCGTTGGCCATTGATGATGAACTTGGTTTGGCCTGGGCAGCACAAGGCCTTGTCTTGATGGGTGATTATGAACGCAGAGATGAAGCCATAGAAGTTTTTGAGAAGGCAATACGATTAAATCCTAGTTATGCCATGGCTTACATGTGGTATGCCTCATTCCAGGAAAGCTTCGAAGAAAGAATAAAAATGTATGAAAAGGCATTTATCTTGGATCCAATGTCGCCAGTCGCTGGATATAACTATGCCGTTAATCTAGTAGAGCTAGGGCGAGATGTCGAAGCCATGGAAGTCTTCTCGAATATGGTTGATGCCGATCCGTTCTATCCCAATTCTTATGTCGTTGTGGGCCTGCTCAACCATATTAATGGACGCTATGATCATGCCATTGAAAATTTAAGGAAGAGCTACAACCTCGGTGATTACGGTAAGTCAACACTGTTCCTTACTGAGGTATATACCGAGCTCGGGGAAACCGAACAAGCACGTCACTGGATGAATCAGGTTCCGTCTAATGAAATGAATGAGCGCGGTAGAAAATGGATGAATGCTCGGCATTCTGTGATAGACGATAACTGGCCAGAAGCTGAAAAAATATTACGAGAATTTGCAACTCCAAGTGATGAGGCAGAATCCTCTGAACAATGGGACGCAATCATCGCCAATTATTACCTGCAGGATTACCCCAGTGTCATTAATGCTTTTGAGGTGCTCGAGCCGGAATTGGACATTAGCTATAAAACATTCCAGAAACGACGCGGTTTATCGACTTTAATCTACGTTGCACATGCTTATAACGAGATCGAGCAAACTGAGAAAGCGCTTTCTCTGGTGAATTTAATTAGAAGTGAGTTTTCTGAATTTCTGGATATGGGATTCCGCAAAACAGCCAATCATTGGTACCTCATGGGGCTGCTAGAGGTTGTTGAGGGGAATGAACAGATGGCCATCATCTCGATGCAAAGAGCTGTGGATCAGGGCTGGGTGAATATTTGGGAAATGGAGCAGGAACCGATACTACGAGATTTGTTCGACAAGCCGGAATTCTCAGAAGTACGCCAAACACTCAATGCTCGTCTGGCGATTATTAAAGAGCAACTTGCCTACATGGATAAAACGGCCTCATTATAAGGCCGTTTTTACATTTATCTAACTGACAGGCTCGTCA
>CAZLIR010000144.1:0-6374 GCA_964559635.1 uncultured Enterobacterales bacterium | reverse complement strand
GCAAAAGTTAGGCTTTGATTATTTTTCAATGTCTGATCTGATCAATTTGATGCTAATCATTGTCGGGCTTATTTTTATCACGTCCACCCTGTGGATCCTGAGAAATCGTATTTCCGTGGATCCGATTGCACGTGCTTATCTGAAAATAAATCACAAACTGGCGCAATCAAATCTGCAGAAACATGATGATGAGGGCCCACTGGAGCATTTGGCTCGGGTCAAGCAAAGTGATGCGAAATTAGCGGCAAAATTACGACCCATTGTGACCATGTATATTCAGCTTCGGTATCAGAATAAGGGACAACAAACGATAGATGATGGTCAATCGCAATCCTCAAAACTGCAAGAAGATTTTTTGCGTCGAGCCAATGGCTTCAGTATCTAATGTCACTACATTTATTGCTCATATGGGGTTAGAATAGCGCCACTAAACAAATCTGTACCAACAAAATGAAGTCAATATCCACATTACTGCTACTGACAAGCCTCATATCAAATGTCCATGCCTTTGAATCGCTGCAATTTGAGCATTCATGGATTCGCTTAACGCCTCCTGTATCAAAGAACAGTGCCGGTTACTTCACAGTGAGCAACCACAGCGAGCAAGATATAACGATCAAGTCTATTACTACCTCGGTTGCAGAGAAAGCTGAGCTTCATAACATGACTGTAATTGATGGTACGATGGCCATGGTCCACATGCCAGACTTCACCATCAAGGCACACCAAACCATTCAGTTTAAGCCAGCAGGGAAGCACATGATGCTCATGGGATTAAAGAAGCCGCTGAAAAGTGATCAGGCGATTGAAGTAAGTTTTTTGTTAAGTGATGATACCAGGCAATCAGTGACATTTACTGTCAAACGCAACGGGCCAGAGCAAGAGAAATCACAGCAGGCTAAGTCTCATAAACACCATTAACCCGCGTGTCAGTCCAGTTGGCTAGCTAATGGTTTTTTTCGTCGTCTACGAACATTGCGCTTGATTATTTTGATGTAGAACAACATTGAAATAAGTGCAATCAGAAATAACATAATATTCCCAGTCCAGTTGAGATAACGATCTAGAACCTGATTACTATCTTCCAACTGTTCGAACAGGCTATGGAAAAAGAAAATATTAAACAATGGCCCGCGAGTGACTTCCTTATCCAGCAAACCGGAAGCATGGAGTAAATCGGGAATTAAGCCCCACAACCCTACCAAGAAAATAAGCACAGGGAAATACAGCACCCAATGACGAGATTTATTTCGTAACTTGCGAAACAGGGCATGTTTTTCCTGTAATTTTGCACGAGCAATTATAAGATAGTATGAGACGGCGGTACCGAGGCTGGCACCTATTGAGAAGTAAAAATGCTTATCAGGCATGTTGATTATCCTCCTCAACTGCAGGCTCGGAAATTACCTCTTTATCTGCTTGCCAACCATATCTGCGCGTAGACTTGGCTAGTTTAATGTAGTGATACAGGATCGTGATATATAGAGCACCGCATAACAAAGCAACAAATGCCGGTCGCCCAAGCAGAATGATGAATAACTCGTCGGTATGAAGGAACGGGAAAAATACAAACAGATGTAGCCAGATCGGTAGTTCTGCTTGTGCCATGAAAAAGGGGTATGGAATAGCGGCCCAGATCCCCACAATCATCGGCAGAAAAGGAGCGTAGAGTTGAACGTTCAAGTTTGGTCGATATTTAGCAAATAGTTGGTGCATCCACACAAAACCCAACACAAAACCCACTCCGAAATGGCCTGCACCGACAAGATATCGCTCTATTTCAACTATTTCGGCCATAAGAATGCTAAATCCTGTTTCAAACATTCGACACTAACCGGTGTCTTACCAATAAGTTCGCCATCAGGAACCAGTTCCCGTGGTTCTGATTCCTTCAGTGCCACTTTCTGTGCCTGAATATACTCTATTTCCGGATAGTTAATATGGCTACCATCATAAATTGTTTTAAATAATCGGATCAGTCTAAAGCGGCCCAGTTTATTTAGAATAATCACATCGAGTTTGCCATCATCTATTCTGGCTTTGGGGGCGATTAAGAAAGTTGTTCCGGTGTAGCGACTGTTGGATATCTCAACGAATACCGATTCTCGCTCCGATTTAACACCATCAATTATCAGCTCAATCTTATGTGCTCTCAAGGTGACTAGTTTGATCAGCGTGGCAATGGTATAGGCTGCATTACCGAGCCATTTCAATGGTATCGCGAGCTTACCAATCTGCGCGATGAAGCCGGTTCCCAGAGCATTAACAAAATGCAGACGTTGGTTGTCGGCGATATAACGGCAGGTATCGATCATCCGCACTCTATTGCTAGCAATAATATCAATCGCTTTTTGCCAATCCTCTCTCGACAGGTTTAATTCCTTCATAAAGGCATTGCCTGTACCATTCGGAATGAGTCCAACCGGAGGCTTATATTCGGTCTTATTGAGGTAGTAGCCATTCACCACCTCATACAGGGTGCCATCACCGCCAGAAGCTACCAATGCATCATACCCCAATAAATTAGTACGACTCGCCAATTCGACTGCATGGCCAGGATACTCAGTTAATTGGAATTCTGCACTGAGATTAATTTTCGCACAGTAGGCTTTGATGTCTGGTAGCAGTTTTTCTGCTCTTCCAGCACCGGCCTTGGGATTGTATATGACGAGTATTCTCATACTACTTCTTATTGTTACTGTACGTCTTAATCATAGCAGTAATTGTGGTGGATTTAACTACTACTAATTCTCCAGTTTGACACGATTTTTAATTATTGTCGTATGAATATGTAATGTTATAATATAACAGTAGTATTTGAGGCACTTTTTATGACCGAACTAATTGCAGGAAAATTCAGAGACCGATTGGCGATATTCATATCAGCCTTGTGCGTCATGCAATGCCTGTTTTTACCGGTGGTTGTAACATTCCTGCCCTTTCTGGATATGTGGTGGTTATCCGATGCCGTATTGCACCCAATACTAATCGCATTCGTGCTACCGCTCACGCTGTATGCCTTACTACCAGCCAGAGCGAAACATGGTTCGAATGGGCCTCTAAAACTGGCCATACCAGGCCTGATGTTGCTCTTTGCGGGCGTTTTCATGGAGCAAACCCTAGCCGAGAAGATTTTAACCGTGGTAGGGGCGTTACTACTGGCCGTGGCTCATCTAAAGAATATCATTCTCAGCCGTAAGTTTCGGCAACAAGAGCAACTAGTCTGATCAATCAGATTCAAGCACAGCTAGCGCACAGGCCGTGAACTTCAATCACCTGTTGCTGGATACGAAAGTTGTGTTTAGATACTTTGTCTTCGACGAGCGTGGATAGGTCTGGCTCATCCATCTCTTTGACCGTGCCGCAATTCTCACATATCAACAACTGAAAATGATGAGTATGCTCGGGGTGAGGGCAGCCAATATAGGCGTTAAGTGATTCTATACGGTGGATGAATCCGTGTTGTAGTAAAAATTCAAGTGCACGGTAAGCCGTGGGTGGTTTCGCCGATTTATCCAGTTGTTGGAGTTGCTCAAGAATATCGTAGGCCTTGATGGCTTGGTGATTCTCCCAAATTATTCGCAGTACACGCTGTCGAATGGGTGTAAATCTCAGCCCTTGTTGCTGACAAATCGCCTCAGCAGAGGCAATGGCAGTATCAATACATAGCTGATGATCATGTGGCATGAATCGTTACCTGAAATTAGTTCCAATCCCAAATAATTGGGCGCTGATAGAGGGTAAAGTATAGCATTAATTTAATGGGCTCTGGCTTCAGCTGATGCAGCAATTCGGCATAGTTCTCCAACTGTTTTTGATACAGTGTTTTCTGAGCCAGAAGAAATTCATCTAGTGGTAAATTATCTTTATGTGCGGTTTTGTAATCAACAATCCATCGAGTCCCGTCTTCATCAACATAGGTCCGGTCGATAATATAGTATTTCACTTGCGGATCCTCTTTGCGTTCAATCGCCAGCTCAGAGGCTGATTCCTCATAGCGTTGTAGTATTTGTCGACCAGTCGGACAATCAAGTGTCAGTCGCAGATGCTCAATGACTTCGGACACACCCTTAATCAGTTCCGATTGATTTACCCCCTCAGCGGCGAGTAATTGACTAATTAGCTCAGTTCTCAGTTCAATATCTGCAATTGACCAACTGCTTATGTTATCAGCAATAATTTCCAACCAACGGTGCACCACAATACCGACAGCTCTGCGATACAGCGAGGCATTGGGGAAGTCATCCAACCCTGATGGATTCATGGGGATCTGCATGGATGGTGTATTTTGGATCAGCGCTCTGCTGAGATAGTTGTCCGAGTTTGCCCGGCGATACAGGCGATTATCACTAGTCGTCTCATCCTCTGCTGCGGAGATTTCAGTGATCTCTTCCTCGGTTGAAGGATTGCCCATCGGCCAATCGAGCGGCTCATTCAAAGTCGGCATCAGGTCAGACAATAATGAATTATGGCTTGGTTTCAACTCGCCCTCTTTGAGGGTGTGTGATGTCGTCAATATCAGTTTTGATTTGGCTCGGGTACAGGCAACGTAAAGCAGTCGCTTACGCTCTTGCTCTCCACGCTCACTGTGAATGTCTTTCAGGTAGTTGTAGTTCAACCGATCATCCTGCTCATTGATTGACATGGGTGACATTAACAAGCCGTCGGCAGTAGTCATCCAGCGCAAGAGGGTATTGCTGTCATTCGCTCCGCGAGCGCCAATACTCGGCACAATCACAGTATCAAACTGCAGACCCTTTGATTTATGGATGGTCATGATTTGCACCCTGGCGTCGGCCTCAGGATCCGGCGGTGCATATAATCGTTCAAGGGCATAATTTAAATCACTGCTAACCACCATCTGTCCAGCGATGCTAATGTCACTCAGCATACTGAAAAACATTTGAGCAGCGTCCAGATCTGACCTCGATTGCAAATACACAGGGCCATCAAGTGATAGCCAAAGTCCTTCAAGAGTATCGGTAATGGTGCGGCTACGCATCTGTGCCAGCCACGGCTTTATGGTCGTCATTAAGGTATGCAGTCTGGCAATACCATCGGCCGATAGTTGAGCGCATATCAGTTCATTGTCAGCATTGGCGATGATCTGACTACCCGAGTGACCTGCAATAACCTCAAGATCTTTCAGCGTCAGGCCACACCAGGGAGCGCGCAATATGGCTAACCAGGCAACACGATCGGTGGGATCTTGCAGGGCACGCAGTAACATTTTCAAGTCGCTAATCACCGGACGACTAGCTAATGATTCAATTTCTGTTGCCTGAAAGGGGATATTCCTTGCCTGAAGCTCAGGTAGAATATGCAATAGATGATTACGACTGCGTACTAAGATTGCGATATTAGTGTCCTGATCAGCATGAAATTGTGTCGAGACAGTTTGGGCAATATAGTCGGCTTCCTGGGGCTTATCCTCAAAGAACAAACAACTAACATTACCTGGTTGCTCGATATGAAATGCATCTGACTCAGAGTAGGTGACTGCACCCCGATAGATATCCTGTTGCACGGGTAAAATGCGACGGAAATGGTCATTCACCCAATTCACAATGGTATGACTTGAGCGAAAATTGACTCGCAACTTCAATGCTTCTGGTTTTATGTTGCCTATGCCATTTTGGACAGCTTGTAAAAATAAACCTACATCAGCTTCTCTGAAGCGATAAATTGATTGCATGGGGTCGCCCACCAAAAACAACGTTCTGCCATCATTGGGTTGCCACTCCTTGATTAATTTTTCGAGCAGGATATTTTGTGATTGTGAAGTATCCTGAAACTCATCGATCAAAATGTGCTGAATTTGATAATCCATGATCAGCGCCAGATCAGTATTCTCGATATCCAGAGCCTCACTCGCCCGGATAGCAACCTCCTGAAAATCAAGCCGGTCGCGTTCGGTGAATATCAGGCGTAGCTGTCCGAGGGCTAATTTCAAACAACGGATTAAATCAGACAGATGTTGCCATTCGCTTTCGGTAAATTCAGGGCTCGGTAATTGACTGACACGAGTGAAAAACGCCTCGCGTGGAATGAGTTCTTGAGCCAGTTCGGTTATTTGTGCCTTTCTCTCTTTGAATAGGGCTTTTTCGTCATCCCCGACCCCATCACTTACTGCAGGAAATCCGCGGATCTTATTGAAACTAGCAAGCAGCGCTTTATTTCCCGCTTTCAGAAGCCACGCAGAAATATCGCGCCAGTCATTAACATTCGCTAATGATAAGGATTCGAGAGTGTATGACTCATCCGAGTGATATTTCGCCTTGAAGTATGTATCCACGCCCGAAGCACGGAGTATTTCCAAGGCATAATTAGCCAGTGTATTAATGCGTCCAATTTCACTTTGGTTGAGCATATCA
>CAZLIR010000143.1:0-6411 GCA_964559635.1 uncultured Enterobacterales bacterium | reverse complement strand
GAGTTTGAAAATCTCTCAAGATTGCTGGTACTGAAGATGATGGAAGATCCAAGAACCATCAAGGATGCGTTGACGATCAGCTACAGTGCCAGAGCACTTGAGCGTATAGGTGACCATGCTAAAAACATCTGTGAGTACATTATCTTTCTCATTAAAGGCAAAGATATCCGCCATATCGCCTTTGATGATATTGAAGACACGATTGATGATCAGTAGACGTCTGACTAAAATTTAACACATAGGGAAATATCATGATGAAAGTAAAGGAATTACTTGCAACAATCGTACTAGCCATACTGTTACCGAGTTGCTCTTCAGGTCCATCAGATGAGCAATTACGCCAAGAGGCAGTTCAACAGGCAAATACCATCTATGCTGAATACTTTGACGGTTTAAATGAATTTAACCCGTTGCGTTCGACCTTCATGGGGATGAGTGATTATAACGACCAGTTCATCCCAGAAATCACGGCTGAAAATAGAGCGAAAAGGCAACAATTCGAGCAGCAATTCCTGTCTCGGATCAACGCCATTGACCCTCAGCTTTTGACAGGTCAGCATCGCTTAACCTATGACATTTTCGTCCGTGACCGTCAAGTTGCATTAGAGGGATATCAGTTCCCCGATTTCTTACTACCGATTGATCAAATGAGTGGTATTCATAATCTCATCGCTCAGCTTGGTTCCGGTCAGAGTGCGCAACCATTCAATACCGTGCAGGATTTTCGCAACTTCATGGCCCGTGCCCGCGGTTACATTCGCTGGATCAAGAGTGCACAGGTTGCCATGCAAGAGGGTGTTGAGCGTGATGTTGTCCTTCCCGAGATAGTGGTCAAAAAGCTCTTGCCACAATTTGAATATCACATCGTGGATGACATAACTGAGAGTCTCTACTACAGTCCGCTCAAAAATTCCTCATTGAGTGAGCCTGAATTAGCCCAGATAGAGGCGGAATACACCCGCTTTATCGCCACAGAAATAATTCCCTCATATCAGCAGATGTACGACTTCTTGCTAGCAGAGTATTTGCCCAAATCTCGACAATCTGTGGGACTTTCTGAACTCACTGATGGCAGTGCCTGGTATGAGTATCAAATTAAAGTGAACACCACGCTTGAATACAGTGCGAAAGAATTACATGAACTTGGTAAGCAAGAAGTTGCCAGAATTCTCGCAGAGATGACCGCTGTAAAAGAGCAGGTAGGTTTTGCCGGTGATTTGACAGCCTTTTTTGAGCATTTGCGAACTGATGAGCGATATTATTTTACTAATACCGATGAGATGGTTGCCGCTTATGACAGTATCCGGACCAAGATAAACAGCCTTACGCCAAAGTTATTTAATGTCTTTCCCAAAGCTGATTACGAGGTTCGGCTGGTCGAACCATTTCGAGCAGCCTCTTCAGCGGGAGCCTCTTATCAAGCACCTTCGATGGATGGCTCACGGCCAGGTATTTTCTACATTAATGGCTATAATCTGAAAGCACAGCCTAAATTCTTAATGGAAACCTTATCGATACATGAGGCTTCTCCTGGACATCACTTTCAGGTTTCGTTGCAACAAGAAATCACCGACATTCCAAATTTCAGACGCTTTGGTGGCTACACTGTATTCGCTGAAGGCTGGGCTTTGTATGCCGAGAGTCTGGGTAAGGAGTTGGGATTATTTACCGATCCATACATGTGGTACGGCCGGCTTGTGGATGAGCAGTTACGTGCCATGAGACTGGTAGTCGACACCGGTTTACACGCCTTTGGTTGGACCAGAGAAGTGGCAATCAACTACATGCTTGAGAACTCTTCCATGAATGAGACTGATGTGATTGCTGAGGTTGAGCGTTATATCGTCATTCCGGGGCAAGCACTGAGCTATAAAGTGGGTGAGTTTAAAATTCGTGAACTACGTAATTATGCTGCGGAGCAATTGGGCGATAAGTTTGACGTCAGAGAATTTCATTCGCAAATATTGACAGATGGCGCCATGCCTATGACCATTCTGGATTCCAAGATTAAGCAGTGGGTTAACTCACTGGCGACATCGAAATAAATCGGCTAATTAATCGATATAACTTTCTCGGTTCTACCGGCTTAGTGATGTAACCATCCATACCGATGGCGAGGCAGCGTTCCTCGTCACCGGCAAAAGCACTCGCGGTCATAGCAATTATCGGGATATCGGAAAACTCAGCATATCGCTCATCATCCCTGATCATTTGGGTGGTTACAAAACCATCCATCTCAGGCATTTGGCCATCCATGAGGATCAAATCAACCGGTTGCTCAGTGAGTTTCTGTAAACCTTCCTTGCCATGGTTTGCGACCACGACTTTTGCTTGCGTCTTCTTCAAAAGCGATTGGACAATGAGTTGATTAGTCGGGTTATCCTCAACGATCAGTATTGTTCTACCCTGAAACATGCCTGTGATGTCTAGCTCTGGTGATTTAGATATCGTCGGCGCCTTTCCCATGACACTATGTGCTAAGGTGACCTCGAACCAGAAGCAGGATCCTTTGCTAAGCTCACTGGTCACGCCTATCTCACCATCCATGTGCTCTATGATTTGCTTGCAAATGGCCAGGCCCAGTCCAGTTCCACCATGGGTTCTCTGGATGCCGGCATTGGCTTGCTGATAGGGCTCAAACAGCACGGATAGTTCATCCTCATCCATGCCAATACCTTGATCAATCACTGAAATACGAATGCGATCACTATTGGTATAGGCATCGATAATTTCTACCGCAACTGTAATTTTGCCCTCTGAGGTAAATTTAACGGCGTTACTTAAAAGATTGAGTAGTACCTGTCTTAGCCGACTTGGATCACCAATATATTGAGTGGCAAGTTGTTCAGATATTTGTTTTGCCAGTGTGACCTTACGATCGGGAATCGTCGCACTGAGAATGTTAAGAATTCCTGTGACCACCTCGGTCAAATTAAACGGTATCTGCTCAAGTTGAAGATGCGCTTGCTCAAATTTAGAGTAATCCAGGATGTTATTAATTAATTCCATTAGCAACTCTGCCGTTGAGTGCAGTATTTTCATGTGTCCGGCTTGCTCAGTCGTTAACTCTGAATAGCTGAGCAAATTTGCTAAGCCAATAATGCCATTCAGTGGCGTTCTGATCTCATGACTCATGTTTGCCAGAAGAATACTTTTTGATTGCTTGGCTTGTAGCGCCTCATCACGGGCGTGTTCAAGTTGCTCCTGATAGTCTTTTATTCGCAACAGATTGCGCACCCGTGCTGCCAGCACCGGATAGTAGAAAGGCTTTTTTATATAATCAGAGACACCCGCATCTAAGCCATCGATCGAATCGTCACGATCATCCAATCCAGAAATAATGATAATGGGCGTTGCCTTATACTGATGTTTTGCTCTGATGGCAGCACACAGACGATAACTGTCCATATCCTCAAGGCTGCGATCAATAATAAAGCAATCAACGGCCTGTTTATCAATAAAGCCCAATACCTCAGCACCCATACGCAAAGAATTGACCTGATAACCCCCTGTGATGAGATCATCCACCAGAAATCCTGCTGCTTCACGATTTGAATCTACCACTAATAGTTTCGGTTGTGTCATTGTATTGATGCGCGTAATTTACGGATATCGGTTCATTTTTCCTAATATCAGTCTAGTGTAAGGTTGTCGTAAAGCAACATTGAAAACTCAGGTAATGCTTAATTCTGACAGGCTATTTGGGTTTCTATTTCCACGTGCTATGATTTAGAGAAATAATAAGTGGAATGATGCATGTACGTCACAATACCTAATGCCGATAACTATCAATGCCACTCTGGGTTGTTCATTGCTGCCTGGAAGGTCTGGTTTAAACGCTTCAGTGATAATCCTGACGACTGGCAGGAAGGAAGGATGCCGGTTTGTGAATCTGGTTTGTCACTGGCAGAGCTATTGAGTCAGGGTGATCGGTTCAGTCTTGAGGTGATTTGTCGTTTGATCGTGCCATGGACATATCGCAACAAATCCATGGCTAATTCAGTATTCATTCACTTGAATAATGACCTCCTAAGGCCTGTTTCATTTCGACAAAAGGATGGCACCTCCGTCGAGGGCGCGCGACTGGCCGACCATGCCATCGATATGTGGGAAGAGCTAACCTACATTGAGCAAGACATTTTCATGATCTTTGCTGAAGCGCGGATTCAGGCTGATATTGAGTCGACAAGTTCTGATCCTATTGTCATTGACGATGGTGGTATCGAAATCATTGGTGAGGACATCTATCCACCCCTCATGCCTGAGGCCGGGGATGGTCAATCAGCTTACATCGCGGCATTGGCTGCCTGGATTCAGGAAGATCCTTTCCAGCCTCTATATCATAGACAACCATGCGGTAATCCGGTGAGTGGATGGGATGAGCGCCTACAGGCAACATTCTGGCCCAAGCCACGCTCTAATTATATGGTTAACAGTCATCTGGCTGATCCACTATTGTATCGTTGCTCCATTCTCGGTGAGGGAATAGAGCAGGGTAAAGTCTGGGGTTATGAGGATCGCATACTGGCGGAGAAAACCGTTAGTGAAATCCTGATGCTATTTGGCTTACCACAGCGTGAGTTTAATGCCGATGATATTGAGAAGGTGTTCCGCGCGGCTATTTATGAGCAAGAAGACTCTGATGCGCGCATGAACAGTGGCTGGACCAAAGTAGCGTCATTTGCGACCACCTTTTTAGAGGATTACGAGGGCCGTTATCCGCAGGTTAGTTGGAATTCCAGAATCTCGACATCGATTGTTTCACGCCTTGATTTCTTGCTGGTTGAGGCAGGTATTGAGGATCCTACTCATATATTTCCCAATATTGGTATCGTCTCGGCATGGGGTGGTACACGCCCAAGAGAGCTGTCACTGACATGGCCGGATGCCTATCGAAAATGGCCATACCAATTGGCAGCAAGTCGTCTGGTAACCAAATTACGTGACCATCTGAATACGGCGAAAGATGATAATGGTCAACGACTATATCCCGAAATGCCACTCGCCACCGGTGGATCAGGTCTCTGGACCGTGCAGGGTATACAACAGGTACTGAGTGCTGATGGCTATTGATGTATCCCCAGAAGTTCAGTCGTTACTGAACCAAATGGATAGCGAAATTCGTGATCGACTGGCACATGCTGTTGAGATTGGCAAATGGCCTGATGGCAATACCCTAACCGAGCAACAACGGGCGCATGCGATGCAGGCTGTGATGCTATGGGACAGTCAAAATGGCCAAGAAGAAGATGAGCCCTTTAAGGTATTAAAAGGCGGAAAACTGATCCGTCAAATGGATAAAAAAGCAGAGCAGGCCAAAGAGCAATCTGATGATACAGATGCTAACAATATAAATATTCGCTGGCAGTAGAGCCTGATAAAATATGCTGTATAATCCGCAGCAAATAAGAATAATAGGCAATGCACAATGCTAACAACCGTGTTGAGAAAAGAACACAAGAACCGCTGGGAGCGTCGAGTCGCTCTGACCCCAACCGCTGCAGGAGACCTGATTAAAAGCGGCCATCCTATTGCTGTCGAAACCTCAGAATATCGAATTTATTCCGATTCTGAATATACTAACCTTGGTGTGGAGCTACTTGCCACGCCCAACCAGTCACAACTTGTTTTGGGTATAAAGGAGCCACCGATTGAATCAATTCAACCGGATCAGGTTCACTTGTGTTTCTCTCATACCATCAAGGGACAAGATTATAATATGCCGCTGTTACAGCGTTTTCTCGATCAACGTGCCACCTTGATTGACTATGAATTGATGAAAAACCAACTGGGTATTCGCACCATTGCATTTGGCCGATATGCCGGTATTGCCGGGGCGATTGATACCTTCTGGCTGTATGGTCAGCAACTTCAGAATAAAGATATTCGCTCGGTATTCTCACAGATAAAACAGAGCTGGGAGTATGGCTCTGTTGCCGAGGCGCGTCATGTATTGCAATCCCTGGTTGGCCAACCAGAGCAACAGCCCCACAGAATCGTTATTCTAGGTAACGGCAAAGTGGGTAAGGGGAGTGCGGAAGTATGTCAATGGCTTGGACTGAATCAAATTAGTGTCAATGATGTTTTCAACCGAACATACCCTGAGTCGGAATCATGGTTTACGGTGGTGGAAACGGCTGACATCTATCAGCGGATCAGTGATGGCAAATTTGATCGCGATGAGTATTCAGAGTTCGGCAAAGCACGATACAAAAGTCGTTTTGTCGAGCTACTGGGGCATTGTGACGTGGTATTGCTCACTAGTTTTTGGACTGAACATTATCCTCGTCATATGGCACTAGAGGACTTCGCTACATACGCGGATAGTTTACCCAGTATTCTGGGCGATATTAGTTGTGATGTTGAGGGTGCTTTTGCCTGTACCAAACGGATTACCGATATTGATAACCC
>CAZLIR010000142.1:0-6438 GCA_964559635.1 uncultured Enterobacterales bacterium | reverse complement strand
GTATCAAAGAACCATCTGGACGCTTGATATAACCAAGACCGTTTTTCTTATCAATAACCAGATCTCTAGGGACCGCTGAAGCAATTCGCTCAGGTGTCCAGTAATCGAATACTTTTTTATTTTTAGCAGAAGGTCCAGCCGATGCGCTGGTTCCTAGAATTAAAATAGAGATGGTGGAAAATGAAACGAGTGTATTTTTTAGAATACTACTTTTCATAGTTACTCCTATAGACGTTGTGTAGACCAACCCCCTATGTTGATCTATCGCTTCATATCCTATGATTTTTTTGAGCAGATTTACAGTGTAAATGGTGATTATAATTAAACTATTACGACTTGATATGGCGTTTCAAATGAGAATTTATTAATATTTTACTTTAAATTAAATCATTATCTATATGTTTTATATAGTATTTAGTCATTTCCCGATTGATTTTGATGGTTTTATTAGAAATATCCGAACGATCCCCGAAAATATGACGCTCGTAATTGAACACTGGCACAGATGAAGATTTCCTGATCGTGTGTCAGTTACTGGTGATGGTTTTAAGATAACAAGATAAGTGAAATTTTTAACCCTCTTAGGGTCAATTAAGTATTAGTTTCTAACTCAAACAGTTATATCGGAGAACAACCACGGCTTATTTAGACGACGTTTTGCCTCATAGGTAGCGATAGTGTCGCGATGTTTCAATACCAACGCAATATCATCTAATCCTTCGAGCAATGATTCTCGGCGAGCAGGATCAACGTCGAAATTTATCACGTTATTATCATCCAATCGGATTGTGCAATTCGTTAAATCAACTGTCCATTCACAGCCCGGTTTAGCAGCACAATAACTGAATAATTCGGATACTTGCTGTTGCGGTAACGTAATAGGCAAGATGCCATTTTTAAAACAGTTGTTAAAGAATATATCCGCATAGGATGGCGCAATGATTACACGGAATCCATAATCAGCGAGTGCCCATGGGGCATGCTCACGACTTGAACCACAGCCAAAATTTGATTGAGTTAGTAAAATCCGAGCCGTTTGATAGGCTGGTTTGTTTAAGACAAATTCTGGATTCGGTGTTCGATCCTCGACTGTTTTATCCAGTGTACCGGGATCCAAGAATCGCCATTCATCGAATAGATAGGCGCCAAATCCGGTGCGTTTAATTGATTTGAGAAACTGTTTCGGGATAATCGCATCGGTATCGACATTCGCTCTATCAAGAGGAGCCACAACGGCGGTAATCTTATCGAGTGCTTTCATGCGCCAGCTCCATGGGTCGTTTCACGAATATCAACAAACTTTCCATGTATCGCAGCGGCTGCAGCCATAGCCGGGGATACCAAGTGTGTACGACCACCCTGCCCCTGACGGCCCTCAAAGTTTCGATTCGAGGTTGAAGCGCAATGCTCACCGGGTAACAGTCGATCATCATTCATAGCCAGGCACATTGAACAGCCTGGCTCTCGCCATTGGAACCCCGCTTTAGTGAATACTTTGTCGAGTCCTTCTGCCTCAGCCTGCGCTTTTACGAGGCCGGAGCCCGGAACGACAAGCACTTCCTTAACTGAATCAGCTTTCGTGCGATTATTTATTACCGCAGCTGCAGCACGCAAATCCTCGATTCTAGAGTTGGTACAGGAGCCGATGAATACCCGATCAATGGGAATGTCACCCACGGCCATGCCTGAGGTTAACCCCATATATTTAAGCGAGTTTTTAAGTTGTTCCTGCTTCACAGGATCATCGAAGTCAGCCATTGATGGCACCACATCTGTAACATCAATGACCATTTCAGGCGATGTACCATAGGTCACCTGTGGTGCGATCGATGCCGCGTCGATCTCGACCACCTTGTCAAACTGCGCATCAGCGTCCGAATGCAATGTCTGCCAGTCAGCAACCGCCATATCCCACATCTCGCCCTTGGGCGCAAATGGTTTATCTTTGAAATAGTCGATGGTTTTATCATCCACCGCGACCAATCCGACACGCGCACCCGCCTCGATAGCCATATTACAGATGGTCATTCTGGACTCGATAGATAATGCCTTAATCGCTTCACCCTGAAACTCGATCGCATAGCCAGTGCCACCCGCAGTGCCGATTTTCCCAATCACAGACAGGATCATATCCTTGGAAGTGACTCCATCTGGTAACTGACCATTGAGTCGTACAGCCATATTCTTCATCTTGGTAAGACGCAGACATTGACTGGCCAATGCCAGTTCAACCTCAGAGGTACCAATACCAAAAGCCATGGCACCAAACGCGCCATGAGTCGCAGTGTGGGAATCGCCACAGACAATCGTCATACCCGGCAAGGTTGCACCCTGCTCAGGCCCCATGACATGCACGATCCCCTGCCGAACATCGTCCAGTGGGATCAGCGGTATATCAAACTGCTGACAATTATCGTCTAAAGTACTGAGTTGAAGTGCTGAAATGGGATCAGAAATTCCTTGGCCGCGATCCGTCGTTGGCACATTGTGATCTGGAACTGCCAGATTAGCAGACAGCCGAAAGGGCTGACGATCGGCCAGGGACAGTCCTTCGAATGCCTGAGGTGATGTCACCTCATGCAGGAGCTGTCGGTCAATATAAACGAGACATACGCCATCCTCATCTTCATGAACCAGGTGATCATCCCATAATTTGTCATATAAGGTTTTGCCAGCCATAGACTAAAACTCACAATTAATCGCAAACAACGTCTGTATTAGTTGGATTGTATGTGAAAACCGGCAGACTTTTGAGTTTTTTTTCCAGAAATTAGCTGGTAGCAAACCAGCGCAAGTCTTCGTACTCATCAGGCAGGCAACAATCATACTGCCGCCAGTCAGATTGGATGGTTTGCAAATCTGCCTGTCCCAGCGCCAGATAGTCCTGCAGGGTCTTAGTTCGTTGCTTGGCTGAACCAGCCAAAGGCTGGGTAAAATCGAGCTCTGCAAGGCTGGTGTTGTAGTCAGGAGACTGCCCCTGATAGCGCCATGTGCCATTGGCAGTATTAAGCTGATAGTAGGGTAATAGTAGATAACCATACTCTGAGATCAGCTTGATGGCTTGATAAATGTAGTTCAACTCGTCTTCAGATATGAAATAGTTGAGGTTAAATCGTACCCAACCTGGTCGATAGCAACCGAGTCCTTGTCGTACCAAACTGGATAGCTGAACACTATGATTCATATCAATTCCCAGTAGGTAATGGCCATAGGGACCCGCACAGGAGCAACCACCGCGCAACTGAATACCAAACAAGTCATTAAACAGGGCTGTCACAAATCCGTAGTGCAAGTCACGCTCACCGTGCTTGAAACGGAGTGAGAAAATAGATATTCGATCGAGATCTGGATTGCCGAGCAGTTCCACATTATCCAGTGAATTAACAAAAGATATGGTTCGCTCAACCAATTGTCTTTCGCGCTCCTCGATAAAATCAGTACCAACATCCTGTTGTAATTTCACTGCCAGTCCGGCGCGGATCGATTCAACAATCGCCGGTGTTCCACCCTCTTCACGAGCTACAGGGTTCACAACATAATCATGGCCTTCGGGCGAAACAAATGAAACAGTGCCACCACCCACTACAGCGGGGACACGATTGTTCATAATCTGTTGTTTTAGGATCAGTACGCCCGTAGTGCCCGGACCACCAACGAATTTGTGTGGCGAGAAGAATACCGCATCAATGGGGGTCTCACCGTTCATATCAATCCCCACATAAGGGGCTGCGGCTGCGTAATCCCAGAACGAGAGGGCATCATGGGCTTTCAGAATTTTAGCTACTTTTTGCACATCTGTGCGAATTCCTGTGACATTGGACGCCGCTGAGAAGCTGCCGATTTTCAGTGTGTGGTGGGCATATTTCTGTAGTTGCTCCTGCAATGCTTGAGTGTCTATCTGACCTTGCTCATCAGCAGGAATTGACACCACTGTGCCGATACTTTCGCGCCAGGGCAATTCATTGGAATGATGCTCATAAGGACCGACAAAAATGACGGGACGCTCATGCTCATTGAGCAATTCTTCGACATGGATCTTTTCCGCCAGTTCTGATGGGATTCGAATGCCCAATATATTCATCAACTTGTCTACCGCGGTGGTGGCACCCGAACCACAAAAGATCACCATATCATCGTCAGAACCATTCACTGCACGATGAATGATTTGGCGGGCCTGTTCCCGATACTGAGTAGTCTGCGCGCCGGTATGAGAAATCTCTGTATGAGTATTGGCATAGGCAGGCATTACATTGGCACGAATAAAATCCTCGATAAAATCAAGATTACGGCCAGAGGCTGTATAGTCTGCATAGATAAGTGGTTTTTCACCGAATGGTGTTTGGATGGTCTGATCTGACCCGATGACCGAAGTCGCGATACTCGTTAGATTCATTGTTGAATAGCTTATTGTTTTAGTTGCATTATTATAGCGTTATATGATGTGGACATTGTTTCTATTTTATGCCAATAAATGCTATATTTATCGAATATTATTTCTTTATTTTACTATTTTAAGGGACATTGTATGGATAAAGTAGATTATGACGATACAGATATTAGATTGCTTGAGCTTATTCAAGGCGATGCTACCAAGTCATTAAATGACTTATCTAAAGAACTATTTTTATCCCGATCAGCCTGCTGGCGACGGATACAAAATCTTGAAGAAGACGGCATTATTGAACAGCGCATCACGGTACTTAACCCGGAAAAGCTGGGTCTGGAATTAACCTGCTTTATCTTCATCCGAACCAATCAGCACACCCAACAATGGTCAGATAAATTTAAAGAGGTTATCTCAGAACTGACAGAGGTGGTGGAAGTCTACCGCATGAGTGGCGACGTCGATTATTTAGTTAAAGCTCTGGTTAGAGATATGAAAGATTATGATAGCCTGTATCAATCGCTTATTAAGGCTGAATTGTTTGATGTCAGTGCCGGATTTGTGATGGAGAAAATCAAGCACACTCATGCCATTCCCCTGCCAGACTAAATTCGCTAACCCAGAACCAAAAAAGGCAACGTCTGCTGACGCTGCCTCTCTCTTTTCTTACGCTGAATGATAACACTATTCAGTGCTTTAACAGATTACTCCGGCAATGTTTCAAAGCCCATGTTGTACAGTGTAAATCCGAAGATATCAGCGTACTGATCAATGGTTTTTGAAATCGGTGTACCCGCGCCATGACCGGCATCGGTCTCAATACGAATTAACGTCGGTGCGGCACCTGACTGCTTGTCCTGTAGTTCCGCTGCAAACTTGAATGAGTGTGCAGGTACTACTCGGTCATCGTGATCACCTGTAGTAATCATGGTCGCGGGATAAGAGACACCTGGTTTGACGTTATGTACCGGAGAATAGGCTTTGAGATATTCAAACATCTCTTTAGATTCTTCCGCTGTACCGTAATCATAAGCCCAACCGGCACCAGCTGTGAAAGTATGATAACGCAGCATATCAAGTACACCGACCGCAGGAAGTGCAACCTTCATCAGGTCGGGGCGTTGGGTCATGACAGCACCAACCAATAGACCGCCATTTGATCCGCCTCGCACTGCCAGGTAATCACTTGAGGTGTAACCCTCAGCAATCAGAAATTCTGCCGCTGCGATAAAGTCATCGAATACATTTTGTTTCTGCATTTTAGTACCGGCAATGTGCCATTCTTTACCGTATTCACCACCCCCGCGAAGGTTCGGTACTGCATAGACACCACCCTGCTCCATCCATAGGGCATTTGTGATGCTGAACCGTGGCGTTAACGAGATATTGAATCCACCATAGCCATAGAGGATGGTTGGATTCTTACCATTAAGCTCAAGACCTTTACGATGGGTAATGATCATCGGTACTTTGGTGCCATCTTTCGAGGTGTAAAACACCTGCTTGGACTCATAGGCATCCGGATCAAAAGCGACTGCTGGTTTACGGTAAAGCTCGACAGTTTGCTTGTTAACGTCATAGGCATAAATTGAGCTCGGCGTCTTGTAGTTGGCAAAACTGAAATACAGGGTTGTATCTTTGGTACGGCCACTAAAGCCGGATACTGAACCAACGCCAGGCAGCTCAATTGTTTGTAGCTGCTTGCCTTCATAATCATATTTATAAACTTTAGAAATGGCATCCACCATGTACTCAGCGAAGAAATAGCCTCCACCACTTGCGAGTGATAGCACATGCTCTGTCTCCGGAATAACCTCTTGCCAATTCTCAACGCCTGGATTTTTAGCAGAGACTTTAACCAGTTTTTGATTCGGCGCATCGCGGTTGGTCACCAAAAATAACATGTCATCTCGATTATCAATCACATAGGTATCTGATTTGGTATCTGCAAGAATAGTCACTAACTCAGCGTCTGGATCGGTTAAATCCAGCAGGTATAACTCATTACCTGAGGTAGATACGGCCGCCTGAATTAACAAATATTTATCATCTTC
>CAZLIR010000141.1:0-6459 GCA_964559635.1 uncultured Enterobacterales bacterium | reverse complement strand
GTATATAACGAACTCAAGGCTGAGGGAAAATATAGCAAGCGACGTTTTCCGTTTCCGAAAGTGGGTGCGGTCATTGAGGTGCCATCTGCGGTTTATCAGATCAGACGGATCATGGCACATGTCGATTTTGTTAGTATCGGCTCGAATGACTTAACGCAATATATGTTCGCAGCGGATCGAAATAATAATCGGGTTTCGTATCTCTACAACTCACTTCACCCTGCGACACTTTTAGCTTTCACAGAGATTTGCGATGCCGGACAAGCAGCCGGTAAACCGGTGCATATCTGTGGCGAAATCGCCGCCAATCCACTGGCGACCATGATCCTTGTTGCCATGGGCATGGAAGGCTTTAGTATGAACGTGCGCTCGATCCCTGTGGTACGTAAAATTATCAGCAAAATGGAATACAAACGGGCGAGCGAGATCACCGGCAAGGTGCTGTCTTGCGATGATAGTCACGAGGTGTTGTCCTACCTGAAAGGGCTGTTGCAAGAACTGGGGCTCATCGATCTGATTGACCCTATGTCAGCCGATGAATAAACCTTTTTCTCAGGCGTGTGAAAATAATAAGGCACCGATTTTATGGGTGATTTCAGATTATTTCTGTAGCGGGACAATCCTAGAAATTGGCTCCGGTACTGGCCAACATGCGGTCCACTTCGCCAAACATCTGAGACAGGTTTTTTGGCAAACCAGCGACCAACTTCACTACCATGATGGCATGAAGCTCTGGCTCGCTGAATATCAAGGTGATAATCTAGGCCAACCCTTCGAACTCGACGTTAATCAGCCTTGGCCAATTACCCAAGCAGATGGTGTGTTTAGCGCCAACACCGCCCACATCATGAGCTGGGGCGCAGTGCAAAATATGTTCAAAGGGGTATCGGACATCCTTGAGTCTTCTGGCTTCTTCTGTCTCTATGGGCCGATTAATATCAATGGCGCCTTTACCTCTGCGTCAAATGAAGCCTTCGATTTAAGTTTACGTAGCAGAGATCCTGATATGGGTATTCGTAATCTGGAAGACTTACAGACATTGGCCGAATCCCATGCCTTAGAGTTTATAAACCTACATCCGATGCCGGCCAATAATGTCATCATGGTGTGGCAAAAAGTATAAGCCGTTATTACTGTTGCCTGAGGTGCTTTTTGAACCGGTGTTTTTTCAATCCGATGCCATTCAGGGTATGATGCTCACAAGCTAACCAAAGCAATTATTTTTTTATGGAACTATCAGTTATCGACCCCAACATTTTTGTTATCCCTGCCTTCGATTTATTTGGTATGGATATCGGCCCGATCGCATTAAAGTGGTATGGCATGATGTATTTGCTTGGTCTGTCCGCTGCCTGGTGGCTCGGTGTCCGAAAGGCAAAACGGGTAGACGGCTGGAACAATGATATGGTGGCTGATGTTGTTTTCTATGTCTTTCTGGGTTTGGTTCTAGGTGGGCGACTAGGCTATGTGTTCTTCTACCAATGGTCTACATTCATCAGTGATCCGATGTACCTTATCCGCATTACTGAAGGTGGTATGTCATTTCATGGTGGTCTATTGGGTGCTATTGCAGGTTATTTTTATGCCGCAAAAGTGTTCAAGAAAAATGTCTTTGATATAGCCGACTTTTTCGCGCCATTTATTCCGATTGGTCTGGGTCTGGGACGTATTGGTAACTTTATCAATGGCGAGTTATGGGGGCGTGTGGCCGATCCATCGTTACCTTGGGCTATGCGTTTCCCGACCGATCCTGATTATCTGTTACGCCACCCATCACAGTTATATCAGGCACTCACCGAAGGCTTGTTACTGTTTATTTTATTAATGTGGTTCTCACAAAAGCCGCGCCCACGCATGGCGGTATCTGGACTATTTTTAGTGCTTTATGGATCGTTCCGAATATTCACAGAATTCTTCCGTCAACCGGATGCTCACTTGGGACTGTTATCTCTGAATTTAAGTATGGGTCAGTGGCTCAGCATACCCATGATACTGGTCGGTGGCACATTCTTATATCTTGCGTATAAGCGAGCTAAGTAGTCTCACTCATCGCCTCGGCAGCGACATAGGCCGACGACCAGGCCCATTGAAAGTTGAAGCCTCCGAGCTGACCTGTGACATCGAGAACTTCACCAATAAAATATAACTTCGGTGCCAGCTGTGACTCCATGGTTTTTGATGAGATATGCGTAACATCGATACCACCTTGAGTCACCTCTGCCGTGCGATACCCTTCCGTATCAGCCGGAACCCAGGCCCATTCTCCCAAGAGCTCACTTAACGTCTGAATATCTGACTGACTCAGATCGGCAAAATTGCATTGTTGGATTTTTTCCGGTGCCTGCTCAAGCAACCATTGTGTCAGCGGTTTGGACAGATATTTGTGGAGCCAGCTTTTCACCTGCTTACGTGGTGAGGATTGTCGCGCACTGATGAGTGTTGAAGCAATATCTAACTCGGGTAAGAAGTTAATTGAGATGGTCTCACCATAATGCCAATGGCTCGATATTTTAAGAATGGCTGGTCCGCTCAAGCCCCGATGGGTAAATAATACGCCACCGCGATAGCTAGCGTTGCCGCAGGAGACTAGCGCATCAAAACTCACTCCTGCGAGGGTTTTGTTGCCCAAACGACGGTCATCCCAAATAAACGGTACCAAGCCCGGACTGACGGGCACAATCTCATGGCCAAATTGCTGTGCAATATCATAGCCAAATCCGGTTGCGCCCATGGTGGGCACCGATAATCCACCCGTGGCGATGACCAGATGATCGCAACTAAAATCACCTAATGATGTTTCGAGCCCATAGCCACGTTCCAGTGCACTGATCGTTTCGATATCGCACTTGGTGCGAATTTCTCCAGCCACTTTTTGTACCTCGTTGACAAGCATCTGTACTATATCGCTCGATTTACGATCACAAAATAATTGTCCGAGTTCTTTCTCGTGATAAGGAATTTCATATTGTTCAACAAGCGCAATAAAATCCCACTGAGTGTACTGACTCAGGGCAGACTTGAAGAAGTGCGGATTGCTGCTTTGAAAGTCATCAAACGATATATGCAGATTAGTGAAGTTGCAGCGACCACCGCCAGACATAAGAATTTTTTTGCCAACCCGATTGGCATGATCGAGCACCAGTGCTTTGAGGCCACGCTGCCCTGCTTGGCTGGCACAAAATAAACCAGCGGCTCCGGCGCCAATAATGATCACATCGTATTTCATACATTTCGTCTAACTGTCAGTGAAGTGCAGAGCCTAACGGACTATACACTTAAGGTCTAGCACCATTGATTTGCCCTACCTTACACTTCACAATGTGCCTTGTTCATAAAACTGAATGTTTGCACTTGGCCGAATTGAGGTGATCACTGTGGAATGTCGTCATTGTGGAATGCTCATAGATGATGGGAAAGACTGTCCCAAATGTGACCTGCCTGCAGAAAAACAGAAGCTTGATGAGCTCTATGTCATCGATGTCGCCCATAATGGTGAGACCTGGGATCAGGCCGAGGCAAAAATCATGGACGCCCTTGATGCCTGTTTATATCAGCACTACAAGGGCTTGAAAGTCATTCATGGCCGCGGTGCACATCGGGGCAGTGGCATCATCCGTGCTCGAGCGACCCAACTGATGCGCTATCTCGCTGAGCAGCATAATGGAAAATACACCCTCGATAAGCACACCGAAGGCGCCAGTCTGATTTACTTCAACTAGGCAGTTAGGCGTCGAAGACGCTATACGGAGAACGGGTAGGCGATAGGGTCGTGATGCTCATAATCATGCAGTTCAAAGTCATCCACAGTCACCCAGGTTTCTAAATCCTCTAGTGTTTTAATATCCGGATTGATTGAGAATGTGGGCGGGGCAAAAGGCTCGCGCTTGAGTTGCACATCACGCATCAATTCAAGCTGATCCTCATAGATGTGGGCATTGACTATCTTGTGATACGCCTTGCCCGGCTTGTGGCCGGTTATCTGGGCCATAATCGCCAGTAAGAAATACACCTGAACCATATTGAAATTCAGCCCAAGAGGCACGTCACAACTGCGTTGGGTGCTATTGAGATACAGCGTATCACCAAGCAACGAAAAATGGTGGCTGTACATGCATGGACGCAGACAGCCTAAGTGAAATGCGCCCGGATGATAGAAGGTATAAATTTCACCGCGATCATCTTTGCCGGCACGTAAATCGTTGTAAATTTTTGTCAGTAGATCAACTGAACCGCCATCTGGCTTGGGAAAGTTACGTGCCACAGCACCATAGATAAAACCACAGTCATCTTCGCCCTTACGCGCTGGGTTGTTTAACCAGGCTTCATTTAGATTGGCGTTAGCATCCCATGTTTTCGTGCCGAGTTTACGAAAATCTGCCGCATTATCGTAGCCACGAAGGTAGCCTATGATTTCAGCAATGGCTGATTTGTAGTAGCTCTTGCGCGTGGTCACTAATGGAAACTCACCGGCTCCGACATCATAGGTCAGGTCGGCATCAATCACGGTTAAGCAGCGTTTTCCAGTACGTTCGTTCTCAATCCATACGCCGTCATCGATAATGCGCTGACATAAGTCTAAATATTGCTTCATTCGTTGTCATAACCTGATTTGTTGAATGAGTTAATGGTAACATAGCACCCATCAAAACGAAGTAACGAACGAACGTATTTTTAACATGCCAACCATAAATCTCATCGCCGCCATGGCTCACAATCGGGTCATTGGCAAAGACAATCAAATGCCCTGGCACCTGCCCGCTGATCTGCAGCATTTTAAGTCGGTGACGATGACTCATCCAATTATCATGGGACGAAAAACGTTTGAGTCAATTGGTCGGCCGCTACCAGGTCGTCGAAATGTGGTTATCAGTCGCAATACTGATTTACGTCTTGAGGGTGCAGAGGTTGTTCACTCCATTGCCGCGGCGCTTGAGCTGTGCGCCAATGCTGAAGCGATCATGATTATCGGTGGCGCTAATCTGTATGAACAAACCCTGCCATTAGCGGATGCATTACATCTGACTTTCATCGACTTAACGGTCGATGGCGATGCCTATTTTCCAGACTGGACTGGCTACAGCTGGCAAGAGACCGACCGCGAAGCGCATCAGCCAGATGACAGAAACCCATACGCTTACGAGTTTGTGACCTTACAAAAACAGCCTTAACTAATCTATCGGCATGCGTCGCCAGCCGTCGGCGGTCTTAACAACTTCAGCTAATGGCCAGTAGGTATTACTCAAAGTCAGCGTGATAACCTGTTCGATATTCGCAAGATTTAGCACCTTCAGTCTGACTGATTCACGATCCTTTTTGTTTTTCACCACAGCAATAAAGCTGTCTAAATCTGGTGTAGGCACATCATCAACCGCAGTGATGATTTGTCCACGAATGCCAAAATGTTGCGCCGGTGAGCCGAAATGGTTACGCGAAACATACAAGCCTGGTGTGGTTATACCCAGCCCGGTCCGTATTGCCCGATGTGGCACTTGCAGATTTGCCCCGGACCAAAGCAGTACACGATCGGTACCCGCAATGCTGAGCGCAGCGGTTTCAACATCGATTTCCATCACCTCACCACTGCGTGCAATGGTGAGCTTCACCACGGGTGTCTGAGCCGCAATTTCTATCTCTCTGAAATCAGTGACAATCTCGCCATCAACCGCTAACAAAATATCGCCGGATAATAACTTTTGCTCGGCATCGGTACCCTTCCAGGTATTATTAACCGCCATCACCTGATGTCGATCAGCATTTTTTGCCGCGATCTTATCAAGCCATTCCTCAGGTATCCCTAGGCGTCTGGCAGCGACAAATGAAACGAGCCCCCATTCAACTTCCAATGAGCGAAGGGTGTCTTTTCCAGAGCGGTAGTAGCCCAATAAATCCTTCACATGCTGTACCGAAATGCCCCAGAAGTTGCTCTTTCCCCGACCCGCACTAAAACTGACGATCATGGCAGTCACTTCGGAGTTATCATTTATGAAGGCGCCACTTGAATGGCTGTATGGAGTGTCTGTGGCAATGACCATGATGTTAGCATCGCTGAATTTGGTGCTATGGTTACTCGAGGTGTTGATAGGAGAGTATGTCGACACCTTGCGCGACTTAACCAGCACCCGATAATCATAGTTAGTACCTACCACATTCACCATATCGCCCGGCTCGGGCGCCTTGTCGGCTAATGTCACACTGCGCACCAGAGTATCACCAAGCAATTCAGGATCGTATTGCAGTAGCGCCATATTATGCAGTGGGTGCATAAAGGCCACTTTCGCGGGTATTTGGATTGAGCCAGCAAAGGTTAAGGTAATATCACCGAGTGTGGATGGCACCGTGGTGCGATCAACCACTAACAATCCCTCTTTAGCATCAACCACCAGTCCCGTACCAGAGCTGCGGCCGCCACCGATTTCATCCACCGGATAAGGCGTTGAGAAGTTAACCCATACCAATGAT
>CAZLIR010000140.1:0-6476 GCA_964559635.1 uncultured Enterobacterales bacterium | reverse complement strand
AATCGCGGTGATTGTTTGGGCATTCGAGGAATTGCGCGCGAGATTGGAGTGATTAATAAGGTCGATGTCTGTCATCCACGCTTGGATGATGTTCCTGATGCCATCGATGACGAGGTCAGCATTGAGCTTAATGCACCTGAAGCTTGCCCACGTTATGTCGGCCGAATCATCCGTGGCGTTGACCCGAAAGCGAAAACGCCCCAGTGGATGGTGGAAAAACTGCGCCGCAGTGGCATTCGAGCGATTTATCCTCTGGTAGATATCACTAACTATGTCCTAATGGAATTAGGCCATCCTATGCACGCCTTTGACTTGCGTGAGATTAAGGGTGGTATCCGCGTGCGTTATCCAGAAGCCAACGAAAAGCTGGTATTACTCGATGGCCGTGAAGTGGAGCTAACAGAAGACACGCTTCTTATTGCTGATCACGAACGTCCTCTTGCATTAGCGGGTATCATGGGTGGTGAGCATAGTGGTATCGCTGATGATACGGTGGATGTCCTACTTGAAAGCGCCTGGTTCAATCCGTTAGCGATTGTTGGTAAAGCACGTCATTATGGTTTACACACCGATGCTTCTCATCGATATGAACGTGGTGTTGACCCAGAGCTGCAAGTGACGGCTATGCATCGTGCGACACAGCTGGTATTAGATATTTGTGGTGGTACGGCGGGTAAACTGGTTGATCAGCGCAACGATGAGTTCAGAAAGGGCACCTCACCGATTGTTCTGCGTCGTGCTCGAATCCAGCGCCTATTAGGAGTCAGCCTCGCAGATGCGCAGATCGAAGATATTTTAACGCGCTTGGAGCTGACACCCGAGGTAAATGATGAAGGCTGGTTGGTATCAGTGCCAAGTCATCGTTTTGATATCACAATCGAAGCTGATCTGATTGAAGAAATCGCGCGCATTTATGGTTATAACCAAATTACGGCTAAAAAGAGTGAAGCCGAAATGGCCATGCTTGCCACCCCAGAAGGGCAGGTTGAGCTCTATGGTCTAAAACGCTTTTTGGCCGACCGTGGCTATCAGGAAGCCATTACCTATAGTTTTGTTGATCCTGACCTTCAGGGTTTGATGTTCCCGGAAGCAGAAACCATGCGTCTGATGAATCCTATTTCATCAGATATGAGTGATATGCGCATTAGTCTCATGCCAGGACTGGTTCATACCTTACAACGTAATCAGAGTTTCCGTGAATCTCGAGTGCGTTTATTCGAGACTGGTCTACGGTTTATTAAATCAGGTGATGAGCTGGCCCAGACTCCAGGAATTGCCGGATTGCTCTATGGACCTCGCCTGTCTGAGAACTGGGAAAATCAAAATGATTCGGTCGATTTCTATGATCTGAAAGGTGATCTGGAAGCGCTACTGGATCTTGCCGGCCAAAGTGCTGTTGAGTTCGTTGCAGCGAAGCATTCAGCATTACACCCGGGCCAATCTGCAGCAATTAAAGTCAACGGCCAACATGCCGGTTATATCGGTGCAATCCATCCTTCCGTTGCGAAGAAAATTAAACTTGCTGGCCCCGTGTTTTTATTCGAATTAGACCTTGATGTGATCAGTCAATCGAGCATCCCAGCCTTCACCGCCTGGTCGAAATATCCCGCCTCAACACGTGATTTGGCGGTGGTTGTAGACGAGGAAGTGACTGCATCTGAACTATTGAATGCAGTGGAGTCTGTCGCGGGTAAAAGTCTTCAAAAAGCTAGAATATTTGATATATATCGGGGCAAAGGTGTTGATTTAGGTAGAAAAAGTGTTGCTTTGGGCTTGATCTTTTGTGATTTTTCGACCACTCTTACGGATACAGAAATAAATGAGGTCTTTTCTAAGATAGTCAAACACTTATCTGAGACATTTAATGCGACCTTAAGAGATTAGACATGGCCCTGACAAAAGCAGCTCTAGCGGAAAAATTATTTGAAGAACTTGGCTTGAACAAGCGTGAAGCCAAAGAGATCATTGAGAGTTTCTTTGAAGAAATTCGCAAAGCGCTAGAATCTGAAGAGCAGGTGAAGTTATCTGGGTTTGGTAATTTCGATTTAAGAGTAAAAAAAGAGCGTCCTGGACGCAACCCAAAGACGGGTGAAGAGATACCAATCAGTGCACGACGTGTAGTTACATTCCGTCCTGGCCAGAAGTTAAAAGCAAGGGTAGAAAATTATGCTAGAACCAACTCTGAATAGTGAGTTGCCAGAGATACCAGGGAAACGTTATTTCACTATCGGTGAAGTTTCTGACCTGTGTTTAGTCAAGCCCCATGTACTGCGTTACTGGGAGCAGGAATTTCCACAGCTAACCCCCGTTAAGCGTCGCGGCAATCGCCGTTACTATCAGCGCGGTGATGTGCAAATGATCCGTACTATTCGAGAACTGCTTTACGAGCACGGCTTCACCATTGGTGGTGCACGACAAAAGCTAGATCAAGATGCAAAGGGTGGTGAACCTGAAGCTCCTAAGGCTAATAATCAGGAAACAATTCAACAGATGATTGGCGAGCTTGAGGAAGTGTTAGCATTACTGAAAAGTTAAGCTCTCCACAGATGATTCAAAAACCAGGCACTTGCCTGGTTTTTTTATACCGCGAAAAAAAGCCAGCACACATGCTGGCTTAATCTTAGGTGATAATCAATTCTAGGACTGCGGATCATTAATGGTAAATTCCACTCGGTCGAAGATATTGTTTAACTCACGATAAATGTTGATGCGTGGTGAAATAAAGAATTTATCACCAGCACCAAAATTCCAGAATGAGTACTCCATGACATACATCACTCGGTCTCCATCGACTGTATCAGAGGCTATTGGATACCAATATCGATTCCCAAATGTGTATCGTTGAATCTCTGCCAAACCTGACTCCAATACACTCCAACCAACAATTGGTCGTAATCTAACACCAATTTCTAACTCTGGATCTTCATCTCCTTGATACTCAAAATAGATATAGTTAGTACTGGTTGAGGGTGTCAAATCAGCTAACAGATTCCAACCGAATCGTGCTGATATTGCCCGGCTACCATCGTCATTGAGATTGCCTTTTATCCAAGTATTGACATCGCCATTCCAGTAGCTATCTGGTGCAGATAATAAGTATTCTCGTGTAAATACAAATCCTGTGTCACGCGGAACGAATATGTCATAGTTAGCATGCGGTAGAGGCCCACCATCATAAGTACTAAACACACCAAACTCGATACCATTCTGGTCGATGATTTGTGAGCGTTGTATGGTACCGTCTGCATATGTCACAACTAACACACCATTATCGAGTGCCCAACTAGCAGAAACATCCGAGATACCGCCAGTCAAAGTTCCGTCGGCATTGAAGGTAATATAGTCGCCATATGAACTGTTGTTAAAGTCAGCACCAAACACATTCTCACCTGGATCATAATGAAGAGCACCTGCCCAATCGCCCAATATGCAGACCTCATTACCAGTACAGGTGGTGGTAAATGGGATAGGCTCAATATTTAAGCTCGAGCGCATTGTAACTTCAGATGTCCCAATTACCAGGTATGGAGGTAAATCAACCACAACCCCGTTTGCTAGCGTATATGGATCTGGTTCTCGGCTGGTGCGTGTTTCCAGAGAAATGATATCAACCAAGTTACCTTTAGTAACACGTGTGTAAGCACGAGACACAACAGTCTCACTATATGTGAATGCTAGATCAGGATTTTCCAGCCCAATGGTATTAACAGCATCGATCACAGCTTGGTCGTCAGTGAGTGCGGCGATGTCATAGGTGATGAATCCAAAGATAGTATTTGGTGTTGGATAACTTAACTCCAGACGACCATCAGCTATTTGCCAATTAAAAGTCTCATTAACGGCTGTTCCTAAACCACCCACTTTAGCGCGATTCAGACCTGTGTTGTTATCTTTGTTTAGTTCGAGAGCATTACCTTGGCGTGCCAGGAATCCTGGGTTTGCTGAAGGAATGATGTAGTAACGTTCAGGAATCTCATCAATGGTGAATCCTGAGACTAAATTTGAATCCGCTAAGATTTCTTGAAGACTATTATTAATCGCATCGGGGTCAGTAGCATTCACCTCCTCAACGTAGGTCTCTACCGCATTTTCATCTGCAATAAATTCGATAATACTGTCATAACCCTCAGGGAGACTGTAATCACGATCATCCACAATGAGTTTGATAACCGCGGCGAGCTCAAATAGTTCAGTCGCATCGATACTCGTTTCAGCCGCTTCTAACTCTTCGATCGTAGTTGGCTCCTCACCGCCATTTGCTTCAACGGCCAGTATGTAACTGGCTGAGGTAACATTCGTGACATTTTGATCATTCGCTCCCTCGAGTACTTTCGAGAAAGTACCTACCAGGTTGACGAAATCAATTGTATCTCCAGTTTCAGCATCTGTTGCAGTAGACTCAATCTTGACCAGCTGATTTAAATTGGTAGTGAGAATTTCAAGTGAATAAGCACCATTCTCATCGGCGACCGTGGTGTATGTTTGACCATCAATGGTGACACTGACTGTGGCAAAGGGTATTGGCTCATCAGTGATTAAACCAGAAATTGTCGTTCTATAAGCGCCACAATTATCAGGTGCGTGTTTAACATCACTCAAACTGCGCATATCTTCTGCCACAATGGCTATTTGGCATGGGATGATATCTAATTCTGAAATTGGAATCTTAAACATAAACTGCTTGCTCGTCGTTTGACTCGCAAAGAAATATGCAATATCAGCGTCTTCTAAGATCACTTCAATATCATCACCAAGATTATCAATCTTGCCTTTAACAATGAGTTGTTGATCTTCTAAATCGAGGTTTGCATTTTGAATTTTAATGCCTGAGGCAAAAAGGGTGGTACCAGAAATGGCCATGACAGAGAGAAGTAAAAAGACCTTCACGCTCCGGAATAAAATAGTCATTAGTTCCTCCTTAACTGACTGCTAACTATTATGCTGGTGATGGCGGTATTTTATAACTTTGCAGTATTGAAGACTTCATAACTTCCAATTCGTTGTATAAAAAATAGTCAAATCATGATTTTATGTCAACTTATCAATAGACCAATATTTTAAAAATAGCGACACGTAGGAGTCTGGGTAGGCTGAAGCCATAGAAATCTATGGGGTAGAGGTTGTTTTTTACAATATACCCGCTTACTGTGTGCCTTAAATCTTTATCTGTTTTCAGATACACTCAACACACTCTGATCACTGATTCGCCCAGATGAACAACAAGCAAGATAAATCTGCACGCAAAAGCTTCTATATCGTCATCATTGCTCTGCCATTCCTAATACTGGCAATCGCTGAAGGCTTGTTGCGTCTGGCTGGGTTTGGCCAATCATATCCGCTGTTTGTACCGGCATCTTCGCTATCGGGTTATCTGCAACCAAACCCTGAGGTCATTAAGCGGTATTTTTCCAATCCTGACTTTGCACCATCGATATCTCCAGATACGGTTTACTTTAAGGAAACCAAGTCTGCTGATAGCTTCCGAATCGTGGTGCAGGGTGGTTCATCAGCGGCTGGTTTTCCCTATGGTCGTTTCGGTTCACTGTCGGGTATGTTGCAACAACGATTCAAGCGTCAGTACCCTGACAGAGATATTGAGATTATCAACACTGCTATGTCCGCGGTGAATAGCTACACGCTGTTGGATCTGACGGATGATATACTTGCCATTGAGCCAGATCTGGTGCTGATATATGCCGGCCACAATGAGTTTCTCGGTATTATGGGTGTTGGTTCAACGCTGGCTGCTCGGGGCGGACGAAATGCTTCACTGCTTTATCTAAGATTCAAAGAACTACGTCTTTATCAGCTAATGCAACAGGTATTTCTTCTGTTCCAAGATAAGCCTGACGTATCAAAGTCAAATGATCGAACATTAATGGCTCAGGTCGCAGCGGGGCAGACGATCCCATATAACAGCGATACCTATCACGATGGTTTGGCACAGTTTTCAGATAATCTCGATTTGATACTGACGAAGTACCGGGCGAACAATATACCCGTGATTATCGGTACTTTAGCAAGTAATGAGAAAGATCAGCCGCCCTTTGTATCAGGTACCGAAGCAGAGAATGCAGATGAGCAATATCAGCAGGCGATCGCAGCCTATAAGCTAGGTAACTACGAACAGGCTCGTGCTCTGTTCCAAAATGCCCGTGACCGCGATCAACTGCGATTCCGTGCACCATCAGCCTATAATGAACTCATACGAGATAAGATTGATAATGAACTGATATTCCTCGCTGAGTCAGAGCAGCGTATTCGGGATGACGAAAAGACAGGCATCATTGGCTATGGTCATATGCTGGAGCACCTTCATCCGAATGCCCGGGGTTACTTTCTTTTGGCTGAGGCCTATGCCGATGTCATATCAGAGCAGCAGTTCTTATCTCAGCCAGCATTATCGATTCCGCTGGCCGAGGCATGGCAGGATATTCCTTTAACCGAAGTCGATAAGCTCGTTGCCAATGACAAAA
>CAZLIR010000139.1:0-6484 GCA_964559635.1 uncultured Enterobacterales bacterium | reverse complement strand
AGACAATATTGCTAGTTTCTAAAGCTTAGACAGAACATCGTAGACATAAAAAAAGCACCGAGTGAGCCTCGATGCTTTAGTAATCAAACGTTGTGACAAGCTGAATTAACGTAAGGAAGCAAAAATTCGATCTTTGATTTCTTCCACAGAACCAGAGCCGAGCACTTTGACATACACCGGCGCCGCCTCTGATTCAGAGTGCCAACTCGAATAAAATTCTACCAGCGGGCTGGTCTGATCCTGGTATACCTGAAGCCGCTTTTTGACCGTATCTTCATGGTCATCAGCGCGATGAACAAGATCCTCACCCGTGACATCATCCTTGCCTTCTTGCTGGGGTGGGTTGTATATCAGATGGTAGGTACGACCTGAGCCCGGGTGGACTCGACGGCCTGATAGTCGAGCGATAATCTCGTCATCCGGAACATCGATCTCGATGACATAATCAACATGAATACCATTTTCCCGCATCGCTTCAGCTTGTGGAATGGTGCGTGGAAAGCCATCCAGAAGATAGCCATTTTGACAATCAGTTTCAGCCACACGCTCTTTAACTAAGCCAATAATGATGTCATCAGACACCAATTCTCCGGCATCCATAACCACTTTGGCTTGTTTGCCTAGCTCAGTACCTGCTTTGACGGCTGCACGCAGCATGTCACCGGTCGATATCTGCGGGATATCATATTTCTCAATAATAAACTGTGCCTGAGTGCCCTTTCCCGCACCCGGTGCGCCCAATAAAATTACTCGCATTTCGTTTGAACTCCTGCGATGGTGTAGCTTAATTAATTATAATCTGTGGTCGCCTAGGGTAAACAATGACGTGATGATTCACAAGAGAAAAAAGCCCTCAATTCTGAATTGATTTGAGGGCTATAAGAACTACTTACTGAGATTCAATAAGAGTTTATTGAGTTGTCGTGCAAAACTCGATGGATCTTCGATATGACCGCGCTCTGCTAGCACTGCCTGACCGAACAATACAGAGGTCCATTCTTTGAACCGATCCTCATCCTGCTCATCCTGAAGCTTGATAATCAAGTCATGCTCAGGATTGATTTCAAGGATTGGTTTCGCTTCTGGTACAGCTTGACCGGCAGCTTGCATCATACGCGCCAGCTGAGATCCCATCTCATCCTGACCACCAACGATACAGGCAGGTGACTCAGTCAGGCGATCGGTAATCCGGACATCTTCTACCTGATCACCCAGCGCATCTTTAACACGCTCTGTGAATGGCTTCATCTTTTCTGATGTCTCTTCTCGCGCCTTCTTATCTTCTTCGCTGTCCAACTCACCCAACTCGAGTTCTCCACGCGTCACTGATTGCAGTGATTTGCCGTCAAACTCAGTCAAGTGCATGACCAACCACTCATCGATGCGATCGCTCAGAAGTAAAACCTCGATGCCCTTCTTGCGGAATACCTCGAGATGAGGACTGTTTTTCGCTGTTTCGAAGTTCTCAGCAGACACAAAGTAAATCTTCTCTTGTCCCTCTTTCATTCGACCGATGTAGTCAGTCAATGAGACCGTTTGCTCAGCGCTGTCTGTTTCGGTAGAGCTGAAACGCAATAACTTGGCGACGGCTTCTTTGTTGGCAAAATCTTCTGCTGGACCTTCCTTAAGAACCTGACCAAACTCTTTCCAGAACTCCTGGTATTCATCAGGCTTATTGTCAGCCATCTTCTGCAACATGGTCAGAACACGCTTGGTACTCGCACTTCGTAACGAATCTGTAACATGACTATCCTGCAGAATCTCACGCGAAACATTCAGCGGTAAGTCATTGCTATCTATCAGACCGCGAACAAAGCGCAGATACACTGGCAGGAATTGCTCCGCCTCATCCATGATAAATACACGTTGAACGTACAACTTAATGCCACGAGGTTTCTCACGATTCCACAGGTCAAACGGTGCCTTCTTGGGAATGTAAAGTAATGAGGTGTATTCAAACTTACCCTCAACCCGGTTGTGTGCCCAGGTCATGGCATCACCAAAGTCATGCGAGATATGCTTGTAGAATTCCTGATACTCTTCATCAGTCACATCACTCTTAGAACGTGTCCATAGTGCTGTGGCCTTATTGATAGCCTCGAATTCAGGCTCTGCAGGCGCCTCAACTTCTTTCACGTTGCCTTCATCGTCGTACTCGGGCACTGGTTGCTTTTCCATCTCAACCGGAAGACTGATGTGATCGGAATACTTGCTAATAATTGAGCGTAATCGATAGGTCTCCAGGAACTCTTTCTCATCTTCTTTCAAGTGCAAGATGATGTCTGTACCGCGACTGTCACGACTGGTGTCTTCGAGGGTATACTCGCCCTCGCCTGTTGATTCCCACTTAACAGCCTGATCGGCTTCTGTGCCAGCCGCACGACTGATCACACTGACCTTATCTGCAACGATGAATGATGAGTAAAAACCAACACCAAACTGACCAATTAACGCCGAATCTTTCTTTTGATCACCGCTTAGATTCTTCAAGAATTCTGCCGTGCCTGAACGTGCAATGGTACCGAGATTGCTTACTATCTCATCACGATTCATACCAATACCGTTGTCTGAGATTGTGATCGTACCTGCGTCTTTATCCGTCGTTACACGAATTTTAAGCAAGTTATCATCGCCGTATAAGCTGTCATCGTCTAATGCTTTAAAGCGCAACTTATCGGCTGCATCTGCGGCGTTTGAGATAAGTTCGCGCAAGAATATCTCTTTATTTGAGTAAAGAGAGTGGACCATAAGATGAAGTAATTGTTTTACTTCAGTCTGAAAAACATGGGTTTCTGTACCCCTTGTTTCGCTCATTGATTGTGCTCCTGAATATGGTTATTAGAATATCCACACATTTATGGGGATAAGTGATGCAGTTTCAATAGTTTGAAATAGGAGAAATGTTTATTGATTAAACTTTTGTCGACCGGTGAAGGAATGTGCCAGAGTACTGCCATCAACATACTCCAATTCTCCACCTAAAGGGACACCATGGGCGATCCGAGTCACCTCTAGCGTCTGGTCACGACATAAATCTGAAATGTAATGCGCCGTTGCCTCGCCCTCCACTGTCGGGTTAGTGGCAAGGATCAACTCATCAAAGGCAGCGTCCTGAATTCGCTGTGCAAGGCTGTCCAAGCCAAGCTCCTCAGGACCAATGCCATCCAGCGGGGACAGATGGCCCATAAGCACGAAATATATACCACGGTATGAGGCCGATGACTCAATGGCTAAGACATCGGCAGGACTCTCGACAATACAAATCTGACGATGGTTACGGCCGCTGTTGCTGCATATATGACAAATATCATTCTCAGTGAAGTTACGACAGTGTTGGCAATTTTTAATGTCCTGCATCGCCCTCATAAGAGTTTCACCGAGTACAGAACCCTCTTTCCGGTTGCGTTCGAGCAGCTGGTAGGTCATTCGCTGGGCGCTTTTAGGCCCGACACCAGCCAGGCAACCGAACGCCTTAATCAAATCGTCAATGAGGTTTGTATTGTCTGACATATTAAAATGGAAGTTTGAAGCCTGGTGGCAAGTTTAAGCCTGAGGTCATGTCTGCCATGTTACTTTTATTGGTTTGCTCGATTTTACGTACCGCATCATTCACTGCCGCAGCAATCAGGTCCTCTAACATTTCTTTATCATCACCCATCAGGGATGGGTCAATATTTACGCGACGAACATCATGACGTCCGGTCATAGTGACCTTTACTAATCCTGCACCTGACTCGCCAGTTACTTCCATATTGGCAAGTTCTTCTTGTGCTTTCTGCATTTTTGACTGCATCTCCTGTGCTTGTTTCATCAGGTTGCCTAGTCCGCCTTTCATGTTAACTCCTGTGTGTTCTTTAATCTTCTATGGGTGATATAGGTTTTATGGATTCAAGATCCAAGTTCGCAGCAAACTTTTTCTGCAAACCAACGATCATTGGATCAGATTGTAAGTTCTGAGTCGCTGCTTCTAATTGTTCAGATCGTAGTCTTTGTATACGTTGTCCGGGGGTTTCCGAGGTTGGATGCTGAGGTTCAATTTTAACGCTTAACTCAAAGTCAAAATAGTCATGTAAATCGACTGATATTTGATTAATTTGCTCAGCCGAGATCATCTCCCAGAAGCGTGACTCACAATTTAGCGTTAACGTATTATTCGCAGTATCTGCCACTTGGCTAGCCCGCAGTATTTGCTCTGATAATCCTGTTGATTCGAGTTGTTTAACGACCTGATACCAATTAGCCGGCGTTATATCTGCGACTGTCTGAATGTTAACCGATGGTGCTTTCTCGTCATTCATGGGCGTATTTATCGGCTCACTTATCGGCACATCAACCGGCGCATTTACCGGATCGTTAGCCAAGTGCTGTGGCTGTGGTTTCTCATCGGTAATAACGGGTTCAGATTCAGCAATAACTGTCGCCTGAAGCGGCTCAGAATTTCCTGCGATCGCCTGTGTATCGGCATCCTCTGCTGCGAACATGTCAGGAGCAAGCTCCGATTCATTGTTTTCTTGAACAGGACTTCTCGGACGTAAGATGGCATCACCTGACCAGTCACTCACCGAAGGAGTCGTCTCAACTGGCTGTGACGGTTTGGGCTCTGGCTTGGGTAGCTCAGGCTTGGGTGGTTCAGACGCCACAGGCTTAGTCGCTTCAGAGACGCTAGACTCTGATGCGATAATCCTATCCTGAACTGATGTTATCTCTTCGCTATCAGGCTGGCTCGCCTTGTGAGACGAGCTAAGGGGCTTTTTTTCAGCAACGGACCCTCCCTGGGTCGCTTGCGCAGAATGACCATCTGTGGCGCTGAAACTATGCATCCGTAACAAGCACATCTCCACCCCTATTCTTTGCGATGGTGCGAGATACAGATCACGTTTCGCTATGAGCGCGATCTGGTAATACAATTGCACATCTGCTGCATCAAGCTGAGTCGCAAAGTCACGCATAGCCTGATCTGAAAAGTGACTCACTTGGGCATTGGATACTTCCTGGAGCAGTGCTATCTGATGCATGGCTAAAATAATTTGGTCGAGCACCTCAAGATAATTCGGTGCATATTCATCCATTGCATCAAGTAGTGCGATGATGGCTGGCATATCGCCATTGAAAAGCAACGTTAGTAGTTGCTCTATGTGATCGTGATCGATCGTGCCGAGCATCTGTTTTACATCATCGGCAATCACTTTACCCTGTCCGTAGGCAATCGCCTGATCCAGCAAACTAAGGCCGTCCCTCATCGAACCTTTAGCTGAGGTCGCAAGCGCCTGAATTGCCTGCGGCTCAAAATCAATGGATTCTGTTTGCAGAATATGATCCATATGATCGGAAATCTCTTGGGTGGTCATATTCTTCAGATGAAACTGCAGACAACGAGATAAAACCGTCGCAGGTAGCATCTGCGGATCGGTCGTCGCCAATAGGAAAATTACATGGGGTGGTGGCTCTTCTAATGTTTTGAGTAAGGCGTTAAAACTGTGCTTAGAGAGCATGTGCACTTCGTCGATGAGGTATATTTTATAGCGCCCTCGGCTGGGTCGGTATTGCACATTCTCAAGCAACTCACGAGTGTCATCGATCTTTGTTTTCGAAGCAGCATCAACCTCAATCAGGTCAACAAAACGCCCCTCATCAATTTCAACACAGGTGGCACACTCTCCACAGGGGTTGTTAGTGACTCCGGTCTCGCAGTTGAGACACCGCGCCATAATACGCGCTACAGTGGTCTTACCGACCCCGCGAGTACCGGTAAAAAGGTATGCATGATGAATACGCTCGAGCTCAAGTGCTGTCGACAGGGTTTTGACGACATGACTTTGACCGACCATTTGACTGAAATTTATGGGGCGCCACTTACGCGCTAAAACCTGATAACTCATGAATGTAGTAGTGTCATTTATCGTTTTTTTCTATCATACCGTGATAGGCCACATTTCTGTACCAGATTTTACGAATAGATACGACTATCTGCCTGTAAAAGTGACACTAGGCAGCCTTGTTTGATTTTTGCTGTTGCCTGAACAGTATGCTGTACCAGAGGGTGATGAACAACATTAGGATAATGACTGGAATGGTGATCATAACCAAATTTGACCAGCCACGACTAAATAAAATCAGTCCAGCGGATAACGAAGCCACCGCCTGAATAGCAAATATACTAAAATCATTGACCGCCTGAACCTTAAATCGCTCATGAGGTTGGTATGACTCCGGTAGTAACAAGGTGCCACTCAGAAATAGGAAGTTCCAGCCAATGCCCAACAGAACCATCGCTCCCCAGTAGTGCATTACAGAGCCACCAACCAGAGAAATAATCACCACTGCGACATACATTCCGGTACCCACCAGCATTAGTTTGCGGATCCCGAGCCACTTAACCAGGTAAGCTGAGAAGAGCGATGGCACATACATCGCCAGAACATGACTTTGTACTACCCACTTGATTGTCTCCATGGCGTAGTCATGATCTGAGTGCATACTGAGC
>CAZLIR010000138.1:1480-6486 GCA_964559635.1 uncultured Enterobacterales bacterium | reverse complement strand
CACTCGGCCGCTGAGTTGTCTCATGATGTTCTTTTGTTTTGGGTTCAGGGCAATCTGGTCATCCATGTCACTGACCGCCCGAATATTACTCTCAGTTGTACGAGTGAGCTTCTCGATGGTAATAATGTTAGCGATGAACACACCAATTCCCACCGCGACAATCAAATCGACAAACAGGGTAAGTAACATTACCGCATACATAATAATGGTCGAGGCTCGAGAAATTCTGTGGGCGCGGGTGATGAAGCTCCAATCAAGAATATTCAGTCCCACTTTGATCGCGATCCCACCCAGGACAGCTAGCGGGATACTCTCCAGTAAACCAGCAAAACCAAACACCGCCACAATCAGGATCACCACTCTGGCAACACCAGATAAGGGCGTGCGGGCACCTGCTTGTATATTGACCACTGTGCCCATCGTTGCACCAGCGCCGGGTAAACCACCCACTAAACCGGACATGATATTACCCAGTCCCTGCCCCAGTAATTCTTTATCTGATCTGTGCTCGGAGCGAGTCAAATTATCGGCAATAACTGAAGTCAGCATGGAATCAATACAGCCCAGCATGCCGAGAATAATGGCATCGATTAGAATTGCCTGTATCTGATCGGTAGAAAATGTGGGTAGTACAATCGAGGGAATGCCAATGTCGACTGTGCCGATGCGGCGAATATCATCAGTGGAGAAAAAGATCACTGAAATGAGACTGATCGCCACAAGTGCGATGAGTTGCGGCGGGACAAACTTCGTGTAGCGACTGGGTGTGTAAAAAATCACGCCCAATGTCAGTAAGCCCAACAGTAACTCAGCCCATTGCAGATCCATGATAAATCCGGGTAAAGCAACCAGCATTCCCGTGGCTCCGCCCGGTGGTGCAGCATGGCCAAGCAGTGGTCCGAGTTGCATAATAATGAGGATCAAGCCGATCCCAGACATAAATCCGGACACCACGCTGTAGGGCATCAGGGTGATGTATTTGCCAAGCTTTAAGGCACCAAACAGGATCTGAAATACACCGGCAAGCATGACCACAGTAAAGGCCATCGCCATACCATCTTCGGGATTAGCGGCAATCATTGAGGTAATAACGGTCGCCATGATGACCGTCATTGGACCGGTCGGCTCTGATATCAATGTTGGTGTGCCGCCGAATAATGAGGCAAATAAACCAACCATGACAGCACCATAAATACCTGCTTCAGCTCCGGCGCCTGAGGCAACACCAAAAGCGAGGGCTAATGGTAGGGAAACAATTGCTGCTGTTAACCCCCCAAGCAGATCACCACGTAGGTTTTGAGTGTGTAATTGATTGATTTTGAACAAAGATACAATCTCAATGTCGTTATTTCAGCTATGGTAGCAAATCGACATGGACCGGATAAAGTAACTTCGCCATAAGTTGTCCTAAAACAGCGATAAAAGCACCTTTGGGGCACATATTGTCAGAATCGTGCAGACATCGGGTCAAAAGATTACACACAGAAGCTCTAAACTCTGTTACAAATTTCAGTGATTTATTCATTAGCTTCACATCTGAAATCCGCTAATATAGGTATAAGTTGCTGTTGCCGGTGACACATATGTTTGCTTACCGGTTTCGAGAATACAAACTTTAGGAATCATCCATGCGCTTAAAATTGCTCTCGCTACTACCACTGACATTGATAGGTCTTACATTCATAATGCCAGCAAATGCTGTTCAGGCATCAGACAGAATCGATTGTTATGAGGACTGCGATAAGCAATACAAGCAACTTAAAAAATATGCTCGAAATGGCAGCCCACAAGCACAAACGCTCCTCGGTTTAGCGTATAAAACAGGCGAGATTGCCGGTATTGTTGAGCCTGATCAAGCATGGCGATGGATGAAACGCGCCGTCAGACAGCGCTACGCTCCGGCACAGTTTTACATCTCCGAATGGTACCGCAATGGATATGAACGCGAGGCAAATGCCGAGAAGGCTGCTGATTTACTGCAACGCTCTGCAGATCAGAATTATCCACCAGCACAATATCAATTAGGCTTAATTAAGCTCAGCGAACAACAGCTTGAAGAGGGATTAGCCTTGTTGGATGCCAGTGCCAAATCAGGTGATAAGGATGCCAGAGTCATGCTTGCTCGCCTGAACGGAGAACCCATTCCTAGCGATGCAACGGCATCTGGTATCACCATGGTAGGGCCTGGTATGGTCACATCGTCGGTTGAACAAACAGCGGATGATGTGATTACGGTGATGGGCAGTGTTGAGGACCCATTATTCATGTTCGATACGGTTCTGGGCCAAATCAAAGACTTAAAGATGTACGACAGGGCAGGTACTACAGGAAGTCGTGTGGGCGATCTGAAATGTGGCCAACCCGGGTCGGCTTGTCGTGTGCTCAAGGGTGATGCATTACAACAATTTTTGCTCGGGATTCAGTGAGCATAACCTGATAATATAACCCTCTCATCGTTCACGATTAACAACCCCAGCCACCCCGTGCTGTGATATCTTGCGTCATCAGGCCTGAGTACAAAAGCTGGGTTAGCGTTCATTTCATCAGATCACTTGATCCGTATCAATAATTAGTTAAAAATCTAAATAAAAATCATTCTCATTTGCATTAAATCCTGTTAGACTGCTCCGCATTAAGGGTGGGCCATTACCCGTGAATTAAATGATGGCCGCTTTGTAAAAAATTAGGGAACAACGCAAGTGACATTTAAACTTACTAGTCTGGCAACCGCCATGCTGCTGTGTCATGCAGTGGCCGCTGAGACTGATGAGCAATTTATTCCGGATGCTGACGGCGCATCGGATGAAAAAATTACTATCCTTGGGCAATACTTATCAGTTAACGAGATCAATTCAGTCAAGACGCCGACACCGGTTATTGATGTACCACAGAGTCTGTCAATAATGTCTGCAGAAGAAATGACAACCCGTGGCATTGCTGCGGTCAGTCAGATCATTGACTACACGCCTGGCGTTAATACCTCACAAGGTGAGGGGCACCGTGATGCCGTGGTCTTTCGCGGTGTTCGTTCAACGGCAGACTTCTTTGTCGATGGTAATCGGGATGATGTCCAGTATTACCGTGCCCTGTATAACGTCGATAAAGTTGAGATTCTGCGTGGTCCCAATGCCTTACTATTCGGTCGCGGCGGAACGGGTGGGGTACTGAATCGGGTCACCAAAAAACCCATGTTTTCTGATCAGGCGACCGGCGTTAAGACTTCAGTAACTTCATTTGGTGGTTTCAATGCCGAGATCGACACAAATTTCTCTGAAGATTCTGCATCTGCCTATCGCATTAATGCCATGCTCGAGACCTTGGAGAACCATCGCGATTTTTATGATGGTGAGCGTTATGGTTTCAATCCAAGCGCGCGTTTTCAATTAAACGAGGCGTCAATGCTCGACCTTTCTTATGAATATGTAAATCATGAGCGTTTTATTGATCGTGGTATTCCTGTCGGACCCGATGGTTATCCGGTTGAAGCACTTCAGGACATCGTGTTTGCCGATCCTGAGAACAATTACCATACCTTGGACGCCAATGTGTTCAGGGCCACGCTACAGCATGACTTCTCTGAAGATATGAAGGGTAATTTCAGTGCCTTCTATGGTGAATATGACAAGGTCTATGCCAACTTCTATGCCTCAGATTATGAACTTGATACTAATGTGGTCGAACTCGATGGTTACATTGATCACACAGTACGCGATAACTTTATTCTGTCTGGTAATGTTGTCAGTGAATTCAACGTCGGCGAAGTCCAGCATACACTGATGTTTGGTGCAGAAATTGTTGATACCAGTTCTAATCAAAACCGTTTCAATCCAGTATTTAGCTCAACGCAATCAGACCGCGAGTCATTTCTGGCGACCCGACCGCTCGACTTCCGAGGTTTATCTGGAACAAATGCCAACGGTGAGGCAATCACTGCTGCATTTAGTGATCTGAATGATGATACCCGCGTCAATGTCAGTGTGTATTCTGCCTATGTGCAAGATGAAATCCAGTTGACGGACAGTCTTGATGTGATTTTCGGCGCACGATTTGATCGTTTTGATATCTCAGTTTTCAATGCCGATCCTGCAGTGTTGGAGACACGTACCCGAACTGACGAAGAGATTTCACCTCGTGGCGGTTTGATTTTCAAACCTATGGAGAACATGTCCATATATGCCAGTTACAGTAAATCATTCCTACCACGAAGTGGCGAGCAGTATGCGAATATCAATGGTAGCAATAATCAACTTGATCCGAACATATTTACCAATACTGAAATCGGGATTAAGTGGGATTCCGAGGATGGGATTACACTGACTGCGGCATTATTTGATAATGAACAAAGCTCTCCTCAGGTTGCTGATAATGATCCGGCAACGCTCGATGTGATTGATTCTGAAATTACCGGATTCGAGCTGCAGATTTCTGGTCACGTTACAGAGGATTGGAATTTAACTGCTAATTACAGCAGTCTTGAGGGTGAAATTGTCGACCGCTTTGGACCTACCGGACGTACTCCGCGAGAAATTCCAGAAACTACTTACTCATTGTGGACCACGTATTCGGTGACTGATGCATTTGGTCTTGGTTTCGGTGCTATTTATCAAGGTGATACGTTCATCAACAATAGCAATACTGCAATGCTACCGGGTTACACGCGACTTGATCTGGCCGCGTACTATGATATTTCACCAAACTGGCGCCTGCAGTTCCATGTTGAGAACCTGACCGATGAGTTGTACTTTCCTAATGCCCACTCAACACATCAGGCATCGGTTGGCGCGCCTTTGAATGCCAAGCTAACGCTCGTGGGAACTTTCTGACCTAGACTAGATTAACGACGTTTTAAGCGCTGTTATTGCCGCATCAATATGGGCTGAGGTGATATAGGGTGCCATACCAAATCGAAGTATGTCACCCCGGAAATCGGTCAACACACCCTGTGTCTTTAGGTTCTGATGCACTCTGTCTGTGTGTGCTGTTTTGAAGGATAAGAATCCGCCATT
>CAZLIR010000138.1:0-1380 GCA_964559635.1 uncultured Enterobacterales bacterium | reverse complement strand
TTCAGATAAGTGTGGATTCAGCAAGGCTGTCTCAAAAAATACCCGCGATAGCATGACGGCAGATGTGCGCTGATCCAACTCGGATTTCAGTCGTTGAATAAAACCATCGTCTTGATCTGGTTCCAGCATAACCAACTCCAGACCTTCCTCTTCCATGCGGCGTAATTGCCGATACATTGAGTGAAATTCGCCTGATGTGGTGATGATCTTTGGCTTATTATGTAAATCCAGAGATGACAACCAACTAACTAGCAGAATATGGGTATTTTCAGCCAGACAATAATAGCCGTCGGGATCGGAATACCAGTCTCTGAGATATGACCTGAGCTTCTCAACTTTGGCAAATGCCTCTGCCCATTTTTCATCGACATCACGGGCTGCATTGGCGAAGCAGTCTAATAAACCTGTCTCGGCAACGTCTGGCCATGCCTGATGCGAGTGGCCAGTGAATAATAGACGATTAGCAACATCAAAGCGCTGATAATGCGGCGCTAAACGATGAGCAATCTCGTCAAATGAATGTGTCATTAGAGGTGGTTCCTAACCGCCCACAAATCAGGGAAGATAGCTTGATGCAATGTTTTGTGAAGATACTTCGCGCCCGGTGATCCACCTGTGCCGGCTTTTCCACCAATGGTTCTCTCGACCATCTTCACATGCCGATAACGCCATTCCTGTAGTCCGACATCTAAATCGAGCATTAATTCTGCAATAAGACTGGCTTCGTTATCTGAGCACACAATGTCCGTCAGTTTGGCTTGATTGCTCGGGTTGGGGTCGAAAATCATACCTGACTCATTCTGCATGATGGGGGTTTCTAGATCATGACCGCGCGTCTGTAGATATGTTATGAAGCACTCCCAGTATGTTTGCTCAGTCATGCGCTTCTCGAGTTGGGCAAAACGATGAGGTACGGTTTTTTGTACGGCAATCGCCTGAGGGGCTCGGTAGCCACAGAGTATTTCGACCTCGCGAAACTGCCAGCTTTGAAAGCCACTGGAGTCGTCAAGAAATTTACGAAAGCTGATGAACTCGACTGGCGTCATGGTTTCTAGGATATCCACCTGTCCAACCAGTGTTTTCATGATGGTCAGGATGCGTCGAAGCGTTTTAGCGGCGGCCCAGGTTTCACCCTGGTAAAGATTATCTCGTAACTTGCCGGATTCGTGTAGGATTTGTTTGAACCACAGCTCATAGGTTTGATGGATGATAATAAATAACATCTCATCATGCTCTTTAGGATTAGATTCCAGCTGCTGCAGCTCGAGCAGTTCATCCACTTTCAGATAAGAACCATAGGTCTTAGACATCAGTGTGCCCCGTGTTGTTATTATGTAAGCGCTGTTAGTTTACTCGGGTAGGCTTTGGTAGTCCATTAAC
>CAZLIR010000137.1:0-6548 GCA_964559635.1 uncultured Enterobacterales bacterium | reverse complement strand
CATCCAGGCTCTGGACGGAAACTTGCTGGTTCCTATCCTGTTCTCAGAAGCTGTGAATCTGCATCCAGTTGCCATTATTTCCGCCGTCTTGTTGTTCGGTGGAATCTGGGGCTTTTGGGGCGTATTCTTTGCCATCCCTCTGGCCACCCTGGTGAAGGCGGTGATGAGTGCATGGCAAGAAATACCGCAAGCAGAAGAACCTGCTGAAGACGAGTCGGATCAGAGTATCTCTGAAGCGTAATCAGCCAATCGAGAGCGTTCACCAATCGTCAATGTGATGTGACCACTGTGGCTCCAATTCTTGAAGCTGTCCACCACGTAGGTAATACCAGAACTGGTCTCGGTCAGGTAGGGTGTATCTATCTGAGCAACATTGCCTAAACACACAACCTTGGTGCCCGGCCCAGCACGGGTGATCAGCGTTTTCATTTGCTTGGAAGTTAGATTCTGCGCCTCATCAATAATGATGAATTTGTTCAGAAAAGTTCGGCCTCGCATGAAATTCAACGAGCGAATTTTAATCCAACGGGACAGGATATCTTTGGTTGCTTGCTGTCCCCATTCGTCCTGACCATCGGCTGGTGCGAGCACCTCCAGATTATCCATTAATGCGCCCATCCAAGGCGTCATCTTTTCTTCCTCAGTACCGGGTAGGAAACCAATATCCTCACCCACTGAGACCGTGACACGGGTCATGATCACTTCTTTGTACAAACGCTGCTCGACGGTCTGCTCCAAAGCAGCAGCCAGAGTGAGTAATGTTTTACCCGTACCTGCTGTGCCCTGAATACTAATAAAGTCGATCTCGGGATCCATTAACAGGTTCAAAGCAAAATTCTGCTCGAAGTTTCGTGCACTAATACCCCAGACCGAATGCGATGTTTGGGTGTAATCCTGGGCGACTTCAATAACGGCTTCATCACCAGTCACCGATTGCACCACTGCTTGAAAAGGCTGCTCCGGATCATCGCTATACAGGCAGTTACGAGGGAACCATTTTGAGACTTCAGGCCCCTTAATTCGATAGAAGGTGCGACCTTCCTCCTGCCAAGAATCCATCTCCTTGCCGTGTGAATCCCAGAAGTTGTCTGGTAGAGAGAAAATACCGGTGTATAACAGTTCAATATCATCAAGGACCTGATCATTATTATAGTCCTCAACATTCAGCCCCAGTATCGTGCCCTTGATGCGCATGTTGATATCTTTGGAAATCAGTGTCACTTCCCGCTCTTCATGCATTTTCTGCAGCTCCAGTGCGTAACTCAGAATCGTATTATCGGGCTTGCTTCCTGGTAGGCCATTGGGCAGATTCATGTCGGATATTTCAGTCTGGAAGAATAACTTACCCGAGGCAGGGAAGAGCGACTCTTCATTATCTCCCCAGCGAAAATCATCCAGGCTCAAACCTTCTTTAATATTGACATCATCGTTGGCTGCGAGCATCAATTGATCGATAAAGCGACTGGATTGACGGGCGTTTCTAGCCACATCAGACATCCCCTTTTTACCGGCATCAAGCTCTTCTAACACCGTCATGGGTATGTAAATATCGTGTTCAGAGAATCGGAATATGGCGGTTGGGTCATGCATTAAAACGTTAGTATCGAGAACGAAAATACGTGCGATATCACTTCTGCTTCGATTCATTAAATCAATTACTCCTAGCTTTCTTTAACGGCATCTAGAACTGCTTGGGCATGTCCTTTAACTTTGACTTTGCGCCATTCAGCAACTAATTCACCCTGCTCATTGATTAAGAAGGTACTGCGCTCAACACCGAGGTATTCGCGTCCGTACATTTTCTTCAATTTGATGACATCAAATATTTTGCAGAGTGTCTCATCGGGATCTGAGATGAGTTCAAAGGGGAATGATTGCTTGGCTTTAAAGTTTTCGTGTGCCCTTATGCTATCGCGTGAGACACCATAAACCTCAGTATTTAATGCTTTGAATTGATCATACAGGGCGCTGAAATCCAGTCCCTCGGTTGTACAACCGGGTGTCGAATCTTTGGGGTAAAAATATATGACTGTATTTTGACCTTTGAGGTGCTCAGATGTGATCGTTTGTTCAGATGTTGCAGATAAAGAAAAATCAGCAATGGTATCGCCGACTTGGAGTTGGGTCATAGGTGACTCCTCTGTTGGTTGTTATCTAATCGGTTCAAAAGCGGCATCAATTTGTAATTCATCACAAAAGTCGGCAAATTCCTCGCGAAAGCGGGTAATTTGAACCTGACTTGGAATATTGGCAGTTAACTGAATCTCTAGCATCGGTGCACCGGTATGTGGTGCCTTGTAACTATTGGCGATGAGATTAGAAATATTGATCTCATTGCGCTTGAGGAAATCAGTGACATTTCGAATAATGCCCGGCGCATCAAGACTGATGGTCTGTATGGCGTAGGGCAAGCTAGCCATTTGCCCCTGATTTTCCTCCGTGTGACGACAAATGACCAGATGATTGTCGCGCTCTGCCATGGCCATGAAATCTTGCTCACACTGACGAATATCCGCATCGGAGCCTGAGACTAGTAGCGAGACGGAAAACTCATGTCCCATAACGGCCATACGGCTGTCTTCTATGTTGCAATTATTTTGGCTGGTGAGGGTAGAGAATTGCTCTGCAAGTCCGGGGGAATCATTGGCGATAATGGAAACGACCAGATAATTTGACATCACTTATTCACTAGATGAAAAACAGTATTATTACTTTCCAGTCTAACATTAAAATAAATTATTCCTAGTAATCTTTTATATTCTTTTCCATCTGAGTCATTTTGACAGAACCATTAACAATTTTTGTTGTCTTTTATGGAGAGTTTCAACGTGATTGATGTCGCAATCAGGCGTAATTAGCGTTAATATATGCGCCCTTGAAGCGTCAGTCATTAACAGGCAGGAGACATTTTGCGCTTTTCACAACAAACCATACTAATAACAAGTATCGCAATATTACTAAACGGCTGTAGTATTTTCAGTGGAGACGATGAGACGGAGTTTGATCCGGGCGACTACACGCGCGCCAAAATGTCTAAGCAACTCGACGTGCCACCAGCGATAGGGCGTGATAATAGTCAGGATCTATTTATTGTCCCTGATCTGATGCCTGAGGCCCAAAGCGAGGTATTTGGTAACAATAAAGAAATCCTTGCGCCAATGCAGATACTCAGTTTAGGCAGCGATATTCGCACCAATCGTGAAACACAAGTGGCCTCGGCCTTTATCAACGCACCAGAAATCAAAGTCTGGGATATGTTGAATCGATTTATGATCAATGACGGCATTGCAGTGACCAACCGCCAAGTGGGTGATGGTATTTTAGTGACCGACTGGATTACACGCTATCAGGAGGTTTTCTGGGGTTCTGATGAGCCTGTGTCACGACATCGTTTTCGACTAAAATTACTCAATGCAGAGCGACCGAATGAGACACGTTTAGATGTCGAGGTCATGGCTGCTGAAAATTACACTGATGATGAAGGTTGGGAGCCATATGTCGATGCCAATCGCGCCGGCTCAGAGTTCATGAACCAATTTCTTGGCTTCATGTACGTGCAGAATATTGAGTCGAGTCGGGAACGCGTCAGTCAATCAGGACTGGGTGGGATCACGGTCAGCCTCGGCAGTGACCCGGAAGGTAATCCGGCATTGGTGACGTCATCCGGTTTTGAGCAAACCTGGAGCCGTGTACGAATTGCCATGCGCCTGGTAAAAATGCGTATTGATGACCGCGATCGAAGTCAGGGACTGTATTTTGTCAGCAAGATAGATGACGAAGACGGTTTCTTTGAATCACTGGCATTCTGGTCAGATGATGATTCAGATGCCATGCAAATCGAGAATGGTAACTATCGGGTACAGGTCGAATCGGCCGGTGAGAGAACATTTATTGTCTTTACTGATACCGATGATGTGCCTCTCAAAGCCGACATACTAGCCAGAAATTTCAATTTGCTAGCTAAGGCATTCAAAGCCCGCGTAAAAGAGTCTGAGCTCACCGACAGTTAATATTTATTGGCTATAACGCTGAGCTCAGAGAGTTCTCCTCAGTCCATCCAGTGCAGGATATCGTATCGTCTGATAGATATCTCAGCATGTGTGGAATATGAACATTTCAAGCGCGTCATTTAAATTTATATTTTCCCTTATTCTTATTTTGGCATTGCAATGCCCAGCGTCTGCTCTCAGAGCAGATACCGTGGTGTCTCTTTTCAAAGAATACCAAGACCATTTGCAGTATGGTGAGACAGTTGAAGCACTGGTTAAGATTGAGAAGGCCTATCTGTTGTCTGAGCAAAACAACGGCGAGAATCACGCGACAACAAAAATACTCAAGCTGAACTTCGCACAATTATATGTCACAGAGCGTGACACCAACCCAGATTATGATGCCGCCAGAGCCATCGAACTACTCAATGACTATATCGATTATGAGACACAAAAGAATGGTGACACAAGCTTGTCACTCATTGATCCACTAATGTCTCTGGGGATCGCGCATTTATGGCATAAGAGTCCGTTGCTGGGTGGACAGCGTGAGTTTCGGGATCGGGTGCGTCGATTTGGTGGCGATCGCCAAACCCGTACCAAAGCGGTCAGAGACGGTCGTTATAAAGCACTGAAACAGTTTGACCGCGCGGTGACCATAGCAGATCTTCATCAACAAGAACTGCCACAACTCGGTGCTGATATCCGTTTTGAGTCGGCTAAAATCCTGTATGAGAAGGGGATCGAACAAGATCAAGCCATTCGCTATCTTCAGGAGGCGCATCAACGTTATGCAAAACAGTTAGCAACAACCGATGCTCGGGTGATCCTCACCGCCTTCTGGCTCGGACAAGCGTTGAAAATGACGGCAGATTACGACAACTCAAACCGTTTTTTCAAAAAAGTAATTGAGGGTTATGCCGAGGCGGGCTTTGCCTCGAACGACAAGGCGGTTGAGGCGTATATGGCCATGATTGAAAATTACGAGATAAACAAACAGACTGATGCTGCGACAGAGCTACTCAAAGCACTGGCACGCATTCAACCCTGGTTTAAAGTTCGTGAACGTCTGCCGGCTTTTCAACCTGAACTGACGATTAATGTCAGTGGTGAGGAGCAATTTGCTCAGGCAAGGTTTGAGTTGCAGATTAATCCAGAGGGTAGGGTAACTAACGCCGATGTTCTTGCTTTCTCGGGTAACGAGGCTCTACTACCTGCGATTACAGACTCCATGCTGCAACGACGATATGTCCCTAAGTTCTTGGAAGGTGAATTTCAATCATCTGTGACCGAGGCCACGGTCACAATACGTTAGTGCGTCCGCTCCACCGCCAGATCGGCGACTGCGAGGAGTGCGCGTTTGTAATCCGTGTCAGCCATAAAATTAAGGGCATTTTTGGCCGCTTCGGCTTGTTCAACCGCCATGGCTCGGGTTCTATCAAGTGATCCTGTGCGATCGATGATGGTTTTAATCGCAGCAAACTGCTCACGGCTGCCTTGTTCAATGGCCGAGCGGATCAACTGTGCCTCATCAGCGGTGCCTGATTGCATCGCCAGAATCAGGGGTAGAGTTGGCTTGCCTTCAGCCAGATCATCACCCAGTGACTTGCCAAGCTCAGCCTCGTCGGCTGCATAATCCAAGGCATCGTCAATCATCTGGAAGGCATTACCAAGGTACAGTCCATACTGTCTGATCGCTTGCAGTTGAGATTCGCCGAGTTCACAAAGCAAACCAGCGAGATGAGTCGCTGCTTCAAAGAGTGTTGCTGTCTTGTGTTCAATGACACTCATGTAGGATTCCATACTGGTGTCAGCATCATGAATATTCATCAACTGCATGACTTCACCCTCGGCAATTTTGTTGGTGGTGTCAGCGAGGACATCCATGACCGCAAGAGACTCAGATTCAACCATCATTTGAAATGATCGCGAGTAAAGGTAATCGCCGACAAGAACACTGGCAGCATTACCAAATAAGGCGTTCGCAGTATCGTTTCCGCGTCTTAGATCAGACTCATCGACTACATCGTCATGCAAAAGTGTTGCGGTATGAATGAATTCAACCACGGCTGCCAGATTTATGTGTTGAGAGCCACCATAACCGAGCGCTTTCGCCATCAATACTAATAACACGGGGCGTAAACGCTTACCGCCACTGTTTACAATGTAATAGCCCAACTGATTAACCAGTGCCACGTCTGAGGCGAGTTTACTTTTGATGCGATCATCGACGGCTGCCATTTCCGTCTCTATGAGTTGTATGATGTCGTTATAAGTCACGATTTGGTGCTGGATATTGCTGAGTATTCACAGGATTTAAAGAAGGTGTAACTTTAGCGAAAGGCGCCCGAAAATACAATTTAACATGCCCTTAAATAGCCGGTTTTATTGTATCAATCGGTGATTTCAGTTGATTCGAAAAAAATGTTGTAAAATTACTTGCTTAGCGTCGCTGAATCCCTTAAAATTCGCCGCCTTTAGACAGTTCCACGATTCTTTAGCAAAGAATCAATTGAGGATTAAACCATGTACGCAGTTTTTCAAAGTGGCGGTAAGCAA
>CAZLIR010000136.1:5932-6623 GCA_964559635.1 uncultured Enterobacterales bacterium | reverse complement strand
GCAGCACAGTCATTCTTACCTGCTTTAGCGACACCGTAGCATTTTTCCATCTTCTTATCGCCAGCCATAGTTACTGTAGAAGTCGTAGCAGCAACAGTTAGTACAGAAGCAACAGCTGAGCCAATTAACATTTTTTTGTTCAGTTTCATAATATTTACCTTTACTGTTTCATTAACAAATTGACGTTAAGTGCTCAATGAAGTCTGCTTGATATCACACTGTGCACTTACCATACTGACTCAGCAGTTGACCAGTTGTTACAGAAAACTGAAAAAATATTATAAAAAAACAAAAACGCCCCAAATAAGGGGCGTTTGAAGGCAGGATTAATGTGGCAAACGTTTAATTGCCAAGATCAATGGCGAAGTTTTTCTTGTCCTTGAATTTATCAAAGCTATCAAATGTGATGCTGCCGTCACCGTTGGCCTTGATGAGGTCCATCTTTTCCAGACCACTTTCGACCAGTTGGTTCTCGATAGTATCTAACTGAGTGATTATCGTGCATAACTCCTCAGCGCGTTGCTCGAGCATTTCAGCACGTGGCTCAACCATGGCTTCAATGTCTGCTTCCATTGATTCAGCGCGCATTTCAAAGTCGCTAGTACCGCCATCAGTGAGAGCTGCAGTCATCACTTTTGCCATCAGGCGAGGCGTGAGTTCATTCATGGTCTCGTCGATAAATGCCTCAATT
>CAZLIR010000136.1:0-5922 GCA_964559635.1 uncultured Enterobacterales bacterium | reverse complement strand
AACTCACGCGAATCGAAGTTAAATGAATCAATTCTAGCGAGGATCTTATCGCCCAACTCCTGTAGGCGTTGGACAAATTCTAGATAATCAGGATCGCCTTCACCCAGAAGTGTACCGATCGCCAGCGACGCTGCATCAATGCCTAAATTAATACCTTCAACAGCAATAGACGTAATCTCCGGGATTAAAATACGAATATTGTCAGCATAGTCATCAACCAGCTTTTGTTGCTCACTGGTAAGTGCCTGGACTTGATCGTCAATGAACAACTGATTGTTATCATCGATGAAAACTTTACTGGTGCCAGTTTGCGAAATGGTAATGTTACTGTTAATGACACTCAGGTCATGATCAAAACTGAAGCTACAGGCATCGTCGTGTGCCATCACGGCACTACTTAAGAGAGAAGCCGATGCGAGTGTGCTAATAAGTACTTTTTTCATAATGTATCCTCTGCGATTGGGTCTATATACAACCCGTCGTAACTCAATATGCGATATGTCACCAACCTTCCCTCTCACAGAGGTTGGAGACAAACAGGTAATTCATCATACCTGAAACCAATGTAATGCAAACCCCGTTCCATGTTTAAAATTGTAACAAAATCAACAGCTTGAAATTTGCGACTATCGTATGGGTGAGAATTTGAGCAATTAATTAGTCAATTTCACCAACGCCTTACACACTCTATGACGCAGATGATGAAGAAAAAGTTTGGCTTGTATGTGGAATAGTTACTCTATTAGTCGGCGACGCATCTCAATAATGTGCTTTTTTAGGCCCACCTTCTCATACGCCTTAATAGCGAGGGCATTATCATCGTAGACAGTAAGTCTGACCTCGCTCAAACCGTGAGCCTTCGCCCATTCGGTGAGCGCCTCGATAATTTGTCGATTCAGTCCCTTGCCTCGATGCTCGGGTGCGGTATACATGAAGCCTAAATGGGCATAGTACTCATGATCGAGATAGTGCCTGGCCGGCTGCGGTTTGGCATAACCGGAGCTAACCACCTCATCCGCCCATTCGATCACATAGACTCCTACTTCGGGATCACTGACATAGGCAGCAATATCATAATAACTCACCGGATCAGCTGCTATGGTGGGATCAAATGGCCGCTCTACCTTGATAATTTCCTGCTCAAATAGCAACAGGGTGGGAATATCATCTGTGGTCGCTTCGCGTAGCAGATAGGATTGATCGGTCATCGAGTAAAACCCTTTATCTTTGTTAGATTCAACAATGTAGCACATGCACAATTATATTGACGTGATCATGAGATGCAAACGCTGCTATCAGCGCCATCCGTTGCCAATTAAATCAGAAAAATTAATGCTTTGTGACACAATTTAACACCCAAATCAGACATATATGGGTTATGATAAAGCGTTATTATGCAGTTCGGAAATCGTCCGCTCTGCGCGTTTGGATACAAGGAAAAACTCATGGAATCATTGTTTTCTAGCTTGTTCAGCATACAGGCTTTTGTGTTGTTGGTTATCATTGTGCTGCTGCGCTCATCGATAAAGTTCGTGCCACAAAATCGTGCTTTTATAATTGAGCGATTTGGTAAGTATCAATCAACCAAAGAAGCCGGTCTTAACTTCATCATGCCATTTATCGATCAGGTCGCCCATGACCGCTCTTTAAAAGAGCAGGCGGTTGATGTCCCGGGACAAAGTGCTATCACTAAAGACAATATCTCGCTTCATGTCGACGGTATTTTATATTTCCGTGTTCTTGATCCATATAAAGCCAGTTATGGTGTTGATGATTATGTTTTCGCCGTCACTCAGCTTGCTCAAACGACCATGCGTTCTGAGCTGGGTAAGATGGAGCTGGATAAAACCTTTGAGGAACGTGACCAGCTCAACTCAAATATTGTCAGTCAGATCAATGAGGCCTCATCACCTTGGGGTGTGCAGGTATTGCGTTACGAGGTAAAAGATATTGTGCCTCCTGGTTCGGTGATGGAAGCCATGGAAGCGCAGATGAAAGCAGAGCGTGTTAAGCGGGCACAAATTCTGGAGTCAGAGGGTGATCGTCAGGCCGCGATTAACCGTGCTGAGGGTGAGAAACAATCGGTCGTTTTACAGGCAGAAGCTGATAAACAAGAGCAAATTCTTAAAGCAGAGGGTGAGGCCCGTGCAATTGTAGCGGTTGCCGAAGCGCAGGCAGATGCCATCCGCAAAGTCGGTGAGGCGGCGAATACCGATGAGGGTCAGAAGGCGATACAGCTCGATCTGGCGACCAAAGCGATTGATGCGAAACAGGCAATTGCCAAAGAGTCATCGATGGTCATCCTGCCCGATGGCCAAACAGATGCCGCAAACCTGGTGACTCAGGCGACAGCGATTATCAAAAAGATGAATGAAGGTCAGACATCATGAGTTGGTTTGCAGATAATATGGCCGAAACCATGGTCATCGTCGGCTTGGCTATGTTAGCCATTGAGATACTGGTCCTGGGGTTCACGACCTTTATCCTATTATTTGTTGGCATTGCTGCAATTGTCACCGGAGCGCTCATGTACATGGCGATACTGCCTGATACATTGCTCGCTGGTTTTATGAGCATGGGAATTATTACTGCACTCTCGGCGCTGGTGCTTTGGGGGCCACTGAAGAAAATGCAGATGAATGTTGATCCAACCGAGGCTAAGAATGACCTCATCGGACATCGTTTTACTTTGCCTGCGGAAGTCTCAGAGGCGAGCCAGCCAGAATACAAGTTCTCTGGCATTATGTGGCGATTAACTGCTGATGAGACCTTGCCCGCTGGAACCAACGTCGAGGTTATTCACACTGACGTTGGGCAGTTGAAGGTTCGAGCTGTTCACTAACTTTTCCTGCCGTGCCCTCATTTGAGGGCACAATCAAAAAATTTCACAATTAAGCAAACTATTTTTAAACAGATAACGACTTATACAGTATTAACACATTACTAAGAGTTTTTATCATGTTACGCAACATCACTGTATATCTATTATTATCATTATCGATGATGACTATTCTTGCAGACGAGAGCCTGCCATTGTTGGAGTTCATCAAGGATGGTGAAGTCATTGAATCACGTGCGATGACTCAAGAGGAATTCGCTGCCTACAAGCAACTGAAATCATTAGAGCTGAATGTAGAGCAAGCGCGTGAGCCTATTGAGCAATTTCAAAAGTTGATCGAGCAAGAAACCCAACTGATTGAACAGGAAGCGAGAGAAATTCAGGCCCAACTGAAAGAGATTCGCTTTGAGTCTATGGCTGATTTATCTCAGCTGTCTGTTCTGGGTGATATAGATATGACTAAAATTGAGCAAATGCTCGATGAAATGCAGCCAAAATTAGATGCACTGACATCAATCACGGCAGAAATTGGTACAACGACCAGTCAATTTAAGAGCATCATCATGAAAAACTACTCAGATAAAGAGCTTGATCAGATAAAGATAATCGATGGCGCTGACGGAAAAATTACTATCGGCCGCTCAACAACAAATATCACATTGTAGCGATCACCGCTATTGGGCATTGAATACTAGCGCACCTAATTTTATGCAATGCCAAAAAAAAGCCGCTTAAAGCGGCTTTTTTAATGAGTGTTAATTGACTAGTTAAAATCTTTGTAAGGTAGGTTATTCCAGATGTTGAATAGCGCGTCTTGTGACTTATTGGCCTCTGGGCCTAACTCATACTTGTAGTTGACAAGAAAGTACGGCACACCGGTTACCTGATATTGCTGCAGTAGAAAGCTAGCGCGACGGAGTTTAGATTCAACATTAAAGTTATTCACCGAAGCCTTTTTGTAATCGGCATCAGAAACACCGAGCTCAGCGAATAGGCGAGCCAGGTCACGGTCGTTGCGAGGTGGACGACGGTCAACATGAATCTTTTTGTACATCGCTGGGGCAAAAGTATCTAACACGCCTAATTCTTCGGCAATGTAATGTGCACGCGCGGCCAGCTGATAGGCACTGCTAGAGAAAGTCGCAGGGATCTTCACAAATTCAACATCGGCAGGTTTCTGCTTCATCCAACGTTTTACAGTATTTTCCATACGATAGCAGTGTGGGCACATGTATGAGAAGAACTCGACCACGACAGGTCCTTTGGCTCGATCACTGTTCGGGAACTTGGTGATGTAGTGCTGATCCTCAACCATGCCTGCAGCACGCAATGGGATGGCGGCTGGCTTGGCCGGGCTTGTTTCAGCTGCCGTAGTTGCTGCTGGTTTGGCATCCTGCTCAGGTGCTTGCGCGAGTGAGGTAGCGACATGACCACAAAACAGGCCAATCGTAATCACGCTAAAGATAAAAAAGTTTTTCGTAGTTGAGTTAATCATGAATACATTTAATCCTATAAATAGTTACATCTTAGGTTACGTTAGATTTTATAAATAGATGATAGTTCCAATCAGATTGAAATGCATCTTATCTGAATAGATTAAATGTGTGAAATTGTTAGTTATTAGCGCTATCTGCGGGATTTAGCGGCCAGACTTCGCCCCAACCGGCTGATGATTCGCTTAATAATGTATTATCTGCGCTGAATCCGACGGCATAGACAATGGCACCCGTTGGCTTGTTCCGTGTTCGCGGACTGACTCGTATCGTTTGCAGATCAGTCCCTGTTTGCACATCCCATAATACCAGTTCACGACTCGGTGCGCCGGTCAACAAATAGCGATTATCCGGTGAGAATCGTGCTGAACTGAGGACATATTGTCGTTCCTTAAGCGTAAGAGTAGCCACCTGATTGCCGTCCGCCAAACTCCAAATCTTGGCATCAGCCTTATTGCCAGCTGTGAACGCATAGCTGCCATCTGCTGCTAGGGATACTAACACCACCCGCGATTCGTGTGGCCATTGATCGATAGGCTGGCCGGTTTGTGCATCCCAAAAAATGGCTTGATAATCGTTGCCACCTGACAAGACATAGCGACCATTGGGGGATATATCAATGCTGTTGATTGCCTCACTGTGCATCTCAAATTCAAGTCGTCGACCATTATTGAGGGTCAAATGAATCACCCGACCATCACCTAATCCCATGACCAAATATCGACCACGATTGGATATTTTGATATCCCTCAGATCGGACTCGTGTAGCTTGTAGTAACCCAAATTCTCGCCACTGGAGGTATTCCAGAGTGCTATCTCAGTATCTGTGGCAGTAATTGCACGACTACCATCAGCGGATATATCCACGGCTATAATGTCGGTTTCCTGATCAAAGTGTGTCCAGGTGAACAATAGGGTGTTGTCTGAATTACGCCAATAGCCGGCATCATGATTGACACTGGCCACAAGAGAAAATTGACCATCATCAGAAATATCTGCGTCATAGGTGGCAATGGCCGTATGGCGTACCTGACTCAGAGGCGTATCTGACTGCTCGCAAGCAACAGCCAACAGCGCCATTGGCACGAGCAACAAAGCACGCGATAGCCAAGCAGTGAGAGTTAACGTATAAGACTTCATATGCAGAGTATAGTCGATCCATCGGTGACTTGTGGTATTTAAGCCGAGGCGTATGAAAAAAAGCCGACTGCAACCGGAATTTACGATTTTTAACTTGTAATTTAATGCCGGATTGTCAATAGTTCTGCCTAGCCAAATTTCATTAACAGAATAGGAAAATTATGAATAAACTAATTTTTAGTCTCGCTACGGCCGCACTGATGGTTACGGGTTGTGGTGAGCAAGCGGAGACAGAGCAGCCAGAGGAAACTGCTGCACAAGCGGCGACCGATACGCCTGCACCAGCCGTGGCAGAAATGTCAGATGCTGAAAAACGTGCCTATGCACTCGGTGCCAATAGTGCTGGGTTTCTGGTTCGCAGTTTTCCCGAATTTGACCAATGGGGCATGAGCGTTGATCGTGATCTCGTCAAACAGGGATTCAATGACATGTTAGATGACAAGGCGGTGC
>CAZLIR010000135.1:0-6664 GCA_964559635.1 uncultured Enterobacterales bacterium | reverse complement strand
AGAGCCATTTGGTGGCTGGTCTGCACTGTTCGGCTTACCTAATGCCTCTGACGGCTCAATTGCATTACTGGCTGTTGTGTCATTATTTATTGTGCCGGATGGCAGAGGTGGCAAACTATTGGATTGGAAAACGGCGAATCAAATTCCCTGGGGAGTGTTGATGTTATTCGCCGGTGGTATAGCAATCGCCAAGGCCTTTACAGTGACAGGATTGTCACAGGTCATTGGAGAGGCCTTATCAACATTTACCACACTACCTATCATACTGGTCATTTTGGCGCTCGCACTTTGTATTACTTTCTTGACAGAGATTACATCCAATACTGCGACAACGACGCTACTCATGCCGATACTCGCCGCCACGGCGATATCCGCCCAGATTGATCCACTACTGCTGATGATCCCGGCTGCCATGAGTGCGAGTTGTGCGTTCATGTTGCCGGTAGCAACCGCACCCAACGCAGTGATATTTGGTAGTGAAAAGATACCGCTTGAACGGATGATGAAGGAAGGTTTTGCCCTGAACCTCATGGGTGCAGGGATAATTACCACCCTGTTGTATCTGACCTTGACCTAGTGATCGAGGAATTTCTGGAAAATTGTTTTCGCTGTGTCGCTTCGCAGTAATTCGCCGAAGCGCATGAACTCCTGATCCATGCGGTCAGTAACAGATTCCTGATCTCTTTTAAGCAGCCTTTTTGTTTCCAGAACAGACTCTTGCGGCAACGAGGCCAATTGTTGCGCGATGTCCTTTACTCTAGTGTCTAATGCTTCAGTCGCTACTATCTCGTTAATAATACCCATCTCGAGCGCTTCCTCAGCTGAGAATCGACTACCTAACAACAGATACTCAGAGGCCTTGTGATGACCAATCAAACGCGGTAGCAACATGCTAACACCGGCCTCTGGACACAAGCCAAGATGTGTGAACGGCATTCTGAAAACACTGGTGTTGTCTGAATAAATCAGATCACAGTGGAATAAGCAGGTAGTTCCAACGCCGACAGCATTGCCCTTGACCTGAGCAATCACCGGCTTAGTCAGCGCCGATAGACAACGCAACCATACAACCGCACCTACCTGCTCTATCGGTTTTTCTTCGGCCAAGAAATCAGCAATATCATTACCGGCAGTAAAGTGTGGGCCCTCACCGGTTAAGACGAGTACCTTTACCGCATCATTAGCCTCTGCTTGCGTCATGATGTCAACCATTGTCATGTACATAGCATTGGTGAGCGCATTTTGCTTATCTGGACGATTAAGGCATATTGTCAGAACACCCTCTTCGAGCGTCGAGACTACAAGGTTGTTTGCTTTTGTCATCATTTTTTCTCATCAAATTTCGGAGCATTATGGCATAATCAAACCCATAGCACACACCCTCTTACTAACTAAGGAGCCACTTGATGGACTTATATCAACACACATGGAATAGCTTGACTGGCCAGCCACAATCGATGTCCGACTATAAAGGTAAGGTTGTGATGGTAGTTAATACCGCAAGCAAGTGTGGCTTGACTCCACAATACGAATCCTTACAAAAGATCTATGAGGACTATCAAGATAAAGGGTTAGTGATTCTTGGATTTCCGTGTAATCAATTCCTTAGCCAAGAGCCTGGAGACAGTGATGCCATTGCATCATTCTGCTCAATCAACTACGGCGTAAGCTTTCCGATGGCAGAGAAAATTAAGGTGAATGGCTCCGATACTCATCCGTTATTCAAGGATCTTAAACAGGCCGCACCGGGCGCCTTAGGGTCAAAAGGGATCAAATGGAATTTTAATAAGTTTCTGATCAATAAGGACGGCACGGAGGTGAAACGGTTTGCACCGAAGGATGACCCCAACAGCATGCGTTCTCTTATCGAGAGCTGGTTAGAGGATTGAGTATGGCTTCTGAAAACGAACTATTAGCTCGAATTGAGTTGCTGGAAAGTAAAGTGGCGTTTCAGGACGACACCATAGAGCAGCTCAATCAGTCGCTTATTGAACTGAATAACACCATGCTAGCGATCCGCGGGGATCTGGTGTTATTGGCAGAAAAATTAAATAATGCCAATGAATCTACCAGCGATCCAACTCAGGTAGAAATACCGCCCCATTATTAACGAACCGAGCTAAGTGTGAAGAAGTGTGGCGAGTACTCACCCCGGACAGGATGAGTACTACAGATTTTTAGTCTCAGTCTTGATAGCGACCAAAGACAAGCGTGGCGTTGGTTCCACCGAAACCAAAGCTATTCGACATGGCAACATCAATCGTCGCATTCTCTTGCAGTTCAGTCACGATATTCATGCCGTCGGCATTTTCATCAAGCGTATCAATGTTTGCACTGGCACCGATGAAATTATTCTCCATCATAAGCAAGGTGTAGACCGCTTCCTGAACGCTGGTTGCGCCAAGTGAGTGGCCGGTGAGCGATTTGGTAGAGGTGATAGCTGGAACCTTGTCACCAAACACTTCTCGAATTGCTTTCAGTTCTGCCACATCACCAACTGGCGTGGAGGTACCATGGGCGTTGATGTAATCTACTGGACGGTCGATGCCTCGCATCGCCATGTTCATACAACGAACAGCGCCCTCACCTGATGGAGCTACCATATCGTAGCCATCTGATGTTGCACCATACCCAATCACTTCAGCATAAATTTTGGCACCACGAGCCTTGGCATGCTCTAGCTCCTCGAGTACCAACATGCCGCCACCAGATCCAATCACAAAACCATCACGATTGGCATCATATGCCCGTGAGGCTTTTTCAGGCGTATCGTTATATTTGGTCGAAAGTGCACCCATGCCATCAAACATGATTGAGAGAATCCAGCTTTCTTCCTCACCACCACCGGCAAATACGACATCTTGCTTACCCAGTTGAATGAGTTCATAGGCGTTACCAATACAGTGAGCACTCGTGGCACAGGCAGATGAAATAGAATAATTCACACCTTTAATTTTATAGGGCGTTGCCAGACATGCTGAAGTGGTTGAACTCATGGTTTTGGGGACACGATACGGTCCAACGCGACGAATGCCTTTTTCCAAAAACACCTTGACCGCCTCATACTGCTCACTCGGATTGCCACCACCAGAGCCAACAATCAGGCCGGTATTGATGTTTGACACATCACTTTCTTCCAGTCCAGCATCGGCAATTGCCTGTTGCATCGAAAGGTAGGCATAGGCAGAGGAATCACCCATAAATCGACGTACTTTGCGGTCGATGAGCGCTTCAATATCTACTTCTGCTTTACCATACACCTGACTTTTGAGCCCTAACTCTGCATATTCATCGCTGAAACGAATACCCGGCTTAGCTTTCATTAATGATTCTGTGACGGTGTTCAAATCGTTACCGATGCAGGAAATAATACCCATTCCTGTAACCACAACGCGACGCATACTAGTCATATTTTAAATACCTTAATTTCTATTTTTGGAGTCGATGGGCAATTACATTTCTTGCGGAGATGTGAATAGTCCAACGCGAAGATTTTTTGCTGAATAAATTTCACGGTCATCTACCAGCATTTTTCCATCAGCAATAATGAGTGCTAATTTACCTTTGATAACGCGCTTTACATCAATGATGTATTTTACCAGCTTGGCCGTGGGTAATACCTGACCAGTGAATTTAACCTCACCAACGCCCAGAGCCCGGCCTTTACCTTTCAAACCCATGGTTGATAAGAAGAAGCCAGTCAGCTGCCACATGGCATCTAATCCCAGACAGCCAGGCATAACAGGGTCGCCCGGGAAGTGGCAGTCAAAGAACCAGAGATCTGGCTTAATATCGAGTTCAGCGGTGACCAGGCCCTTCTTGTAGGCGCCACCATCGGTGATCATGGAGGTGATCCGATCCATCATCAGCATATTTGGTGCAGGTAATTGTGCATACTCCGGTCCAAATAATTCGCCCTGAGAGGACTGTAGTAGCTCTTCATAGCTATATGGTTTATGACTCATTGATTTTCCCGGTCAATTTTATATTGTTAGTTTTCTATGTTTGGAACATTGCGAAAGGCGGCATTATAACGCTTTTATTGCGATAGGTGTTCTTAAGTTAACGATTAATTGTTCATTAATTGAACCTAAAACACAGGATAAATCCTCAGAGGAGCCATTCAGGTCTGTTGCAATTATACGACCGGCCAGATCCCGCTCAGATTTTGTTTGTACACGCGTAAAGTTCGGTGTATAGCCATAAAATGTCCAAAGCCCATCATCAGATGGTTGCTTGCCTGATTCCCACAACACCGGTTGCAAACCAATCTGCTTACTTAAATGTGACTGCCGCATTCGGTTGGCGAGCTGTTGTAGTTCTGCCATGCGTTGTTTTTTAACTTCAGCTGAGACCTTATTGGCAAGCCGCGCAGCCTTGGTGCCCTCTCGATCAGAATAGCTAAAGCAGTGTACATGACTGAAGCCGATTTCAGCGATGTAATCTAGGGATTCTTGCCACTCCTCATCGGTCTCTCCCGGAAAACCAACGATAATATCTGTGGTTATATTAAAATCCGGGTGACATGCTCTGGCACGCTCTATGATGCGTCTGAAACTATCCTGACGACAACGACGTGACATTCTTCGTAACACTGAGTCTGCACCAGATTGCAATGGCAAATGCATATGTGGCATTAAACGCTCATCAGCGAAGAGTTCAAAGAAATGATCGGGCAGATCCCAGGGCTCAACAGAGGCAAAACGGATTCTTGGAATGTCAGTTTGCTGCAACAGAGCCTGTACTAATTCATACAAAGAACTGCCTAAATCAGAGCCATATCCCCCGACATGCACGCCGGTGAGTACAATTTCGTGTATTCCCTGAGCATGGATGTCATTCACCTGATTGACCAACTCTGCAATTGGCAGACTTCGCTCATCGCCACGCGCCACAGTCACGATGCAATAGGTACAGCGATATCGGCAACCATCTTGAATCTTCAGAAATGCGCGCTCTCGACTGCGATTGAGCATGGCATAATTACCTGGCTCGGTAGCCATCATAGGCATATCATCAGATGTTTTAAAACGCGCTAAAATCTCTTCAGCCAAGCGGTCCTTATCGGCATTATCTACCACCAGATCAACGCCCAACATTTGCTCCACTTCGGTGGGTTCGAGACTGGCATAACAGCCGGTGACAACCAGTTTTGCGGCACTATTATCACGGTGCAGGCGGCGAATTTGCTGCCGTGATTTTCGCGCTCCTTCTGCCGTCACAGCGCATGTATTAACCACAATAACATCAGCCGTGTTGGGATCCGACAATGACCAACCATGCTGACTCACGGTATTGGCCCAGGTTTGTAATTCCGCCTCGTTAAGTCGGCAGCCTAATGTTTTAAAATTAACTTTCATTGTGATTCAGAGTTTGTCTCTGTTTTCTTCAAAGGCAGATCTTTTCCAGTCCATGCTTTAAAGAGCGCTTTCTGGGCCTCAGTTGGATTCTTAACAGGTACGATAGTCGGCTTACTTTTCAGTGTCCGGCTGATCACCAGCGGTGTCTCACGCAAAATATTACGACGGAAAAAACTGACTCTTACTTCATCATTATCGGCATAGCTGCTCAGGATATCCTGCCACTTGCCCGGATTGAGTTTGATGCCATTAACCGCAACAATTTCGTCATTCACTGTCAGCCCCGCTTGCCAGGCATCGGTGCCTCTTAAGACCTGGCTGATCTTGTTAGAATCCTGAGTGAAGGTAATACCAGTATCAACCATATATAGGGGTTGTTTGGCCGTTTTTCCATAGGGTAAAAACTCCAGCCCAACCAGCGCTAATAGCTCACTAATATTGACAGGATTCGCTGACTCCATGTGCTTCTGCCAGGTCTCGCTGGCATCTTTCGATCCCAACTCTGTCAGTAGTGCTTGAACATCAGCGGCAGAAAAGCCTTTTTCAGGCACTGGATATCGCTCATACAACAAGCGATGGAGTTGACGGTAATTCCCCTCCCCCTGAGTATCAGAAATCAGTTTAATATCCATGAACAATGACAGGATCAGACCCTCATTGTAGATACTCACACTATCGTTAGTCCCTTGATGCCCCCGAGGATTAATCCATGTGTCAAAGCTACCCTCTGTGGCCGATTGCACACTCGTGCCAGGTCTGTTGAGGTAATTATTGATATTCTTAGCCAACTTGGTGAGGTAATCCTTGAGTGGAATCACATCACTTTGCATGAGTAACAAGTCAGCTAAATACGAGGTAGAACCCTCAGTTATCCAGAGTAAATAGCTGTAATTCTCCTGACTATAATCGTAACGTTGCATCCCCTCAGGGCGATATTGCTTAACATTCCATGTATGCACAAATTCGTGCGAAGAGGTCGATAGGAAACTCTGATATTCTTCCTTATCATTAAAGCTCATCGAATCTCGCTGAATAATGGTTGAGTTTATGTGTTCGGTTGCCCCTCTGAGGCCATCAGCTGAGTGAATAATAAAAAGATAGCGGTCAAATGGATAGTTGCCCCAGACTTCACCAAAAATCGGGATCATTTTCTTGTAATCAGTCAGAATACGTTGTGGATCGCAATTCCGTATCCCCCAAATGACGAGCTCATAGGGTTTCACAGATCCCTCTACCTCGTAGTAGTCATGAAACCTAGTCTCAATAGGTCATGCAGCTAGAATGTGATAGTTGTCTGCTTTAAA
>CAZLIR010000134.1:0-6700 GCA_964559635.1 uncultured Enterobacterales bacterium | reverse complement strand
GTATCGTCTCCCTCTTTCCGGAGATGTTCCAGAGCTTAACAGAGCAGGGTGTCACTGGACGCGCCTTCACTGAGGGTAAGGCCACGATAACCTTTTGGAACCCCAGAGATTACACTCTGGATGTGCACCGTACGGTTGATGATCGACCTTATGGTGGTGGACCGGGCATGGTAATGAAGGCCCAACCACTAGCAGATGCCATCGATGGTGCTCAGGCAGCTTGCCTGGAGGCAACCGAGCAGAAAGCGAAAGTGGTGTATTTGAGTCCACAAGGCCAGCCAGTCAATCAGACCATGATTGAAGCGGCGGTCAGCACAGAGCAATTAATCTTTGTCTGTGGTCGTTATGAAGGTGTTGATGAACGGCTGATAGAGGCAAAAGTGGATGAGCAATGGTCAATTGGCGATTTCATCCTAAGTGGTGGCGAGTTACCAACTATGTGTGTACTCGATGCCATACTGCGACAGGTACCGGGTGTCCTAGGTCATACGGAATCTGCACAACAAGACAGTTTTAGCAATCATCTGCTAGAGGGACCGCAATATACTCGTCCTGAAACTTGGCAGGGATTGGAAGTGCCAGAGGTGCTGTTGTCGGGAAACCATAACAACATTAACCAATGGCGGGAAGAGCAGGCAATAAGCAGGACACAAGAGCGACGACCTGACCTGTTCGAACAATTTAAACAGAATACAGAATAAGACAGCCGTGAGGCTGAACAGGAGATAGAGAAATGACTAACATTATTGACCAGCTAGAAGCTGAACAAATGGAAGGCCGTGATATTCCAGAATTTGCGCCTGGCGATACCGTAATTGTTAACGTTAAGGTAATCGAAGGTGAGCGTGAGCGTATTCAGGCTTTCGAAGGTGTTGTTCTTGGCCGTCGTAACCGTGGTCTGAACTCTGCTTTCACAGTACGTAAAATCTCAAATGGTGTCGGTGTTGAGCGTGTTTTCCAAACGTACTCATCACTAATTGACAGCATTAAAGTTAAGCGTCGTGGTGACGTTCGCCAAGCGAAGCTTTACTACCTGCGTGAGCGTAGCGGTAAGTCTGCACGTATCAAGGAAAAGCTGGCTAAGTAAGTTTCGCCAGAGAAACATCGAAATGCGGCTACCAGGCCGCATTTTTTTTGTCTAAAGATTGTATAATTGTGTTGATACACGATTTTTTACAATGTGGGCCTAAATGTCTGGTAACAAAAAGCCGATTAGTGAGTCTAATAAAGCGTTGATACAACGTTTTGTCGATAGTATTTGGCTTGAGAAGGGACTGAGTCAGCATACGTTAAAATCGTACAGCACTGATTTGACGCAGTTTGTACGTTGGTGCAATAAGGAATTACTCGCTGTTGAGCGACAGGATGTTTTGAGTTATTTGTCGCATCGTGTGGCAAATAAATACAACCCACGCTCAACCAGTCGATTTTTATCGGCATGCCGGCAGTTCTATCGGTATTGTGTGCGGGAGCGCCTCTTAGAGGCCGATCCAACTCGGTTGATTGAATCCCCGAAGATTGGTCGAGCGCTGCCTAAGACCATCACTGAAGCGGATGTTGATAAGTTACTAGCGACCCCGGCGGATGATCCACTAGGTGGTCGTGACCGCGCCATGTTGGAGCTGTTGTATGCCTGTGGACTGCGTATTAGTGAGCTGATTTCAGTAGAGATGAGTGATGTGAATCTGCAGATGGGTGTTATCCGAGTGATTGGCAAGGGTAACAAAGAGCGCATGGTGCCGATAGGACAGGCTGCCATAGAAGCGATTAATGACTATGTTCGCTTCTATCGCGCTGATTTATTGAAAAACGTGCCATCAGATATGTTGTTTGTCAGTCGGCGTGGCAAAAAGATGACCCGACAGACATTCTGGTATCGTATAAAGCATTACGCTAAAATTTCGGGTATTGAGAAACCGATTTCGCCGCACGTAATACGCCATGCTTTCGCAACACATTTGTTGAATCATGGTGCGGACTTGCGAAGTCTACAAATGATGTTAGGTCACAGTGATTTATCGACCACTCAGATCTATACTCATGTAGCGCAGGAACGATTGAAGAAAATACACAAAACGCATCACCCGCGGGGTTAGCTGTGGGCGGATGCATGAACGGAGAAGACCATTGAAATTGTTCAGACTAGTCATTGTTTCACTCATCGTGTGGCCATTAACGCTTTTGGCTGATGAGAAGAAAGACAAAACTGACGCTGTATCGAAGTTGCTTGAACAACGTTTACCATCAATTCAGATTCAGTATATTGCACCCTCGGTAGTCCCTGGCTTATACGAGGTCATGGCATCTGGACAGTTACTGTATATCACAGAGGATGGCAATTACCTGTTTAATGGCAAACTATTTGATATCACCAACGGGATTGTGAGCCTGTCTGATGAAACCAAAGAACGAATTGATGCTCAGAAAAACCCGTACCGAAAGGCTGAAATTGCCAAATTATCAAATGAAGACTTTATTGTTTTCAAAGCGGCAAACGAGAAATATAGAATTAGTGTTTTCACGGATGTTGATTGTGGCTACTGTCGTCAATTGCATCGGGAAATGGAGAACTACAATGATCTGGGTATCACCGTTCAATACCTAGGCTTTCCTCGAGCGGGTATTGGTTCACCATCTTATGCCAAACTACGCTCCATCTGGTGTGCCGATGATCGTAATGAAGCCATGAATAATGGCAAAATCAAACGCCAGTTTGGCACCGATACCTGTGCCGATCCTCTCTCTGATCATATGAACCTAGTGCGTAATTTCGGCATCAGTGGCACACCGGCTATTATACTGGACAGTGGCAAATTATTACCTGGCTTTGTCGAACCTGCTAAGTTACTGGAAATGCTTGAGCGTGATGCGGCGACTGCTGACAGGAACATTAGCGCGGGTCAATGACAACCCGGTTACGTCTGCTAGTACCGGGGTTATTTGAGGCATCAATGCTTCAAACCCTTATTGCAGACACGAAACAACTTCATAATCAGTTAATCGCTCGCTTAAAACAGGCCGATTACGCGGACCTCAACGCTGGCGATCTGTATGCAGAGCACTATCACTTATCTGAGCAACAACGTCAGTATGTCCCGTGGCTAGTGCCAGCTGATCTTCGCTCAGAGCAGTTAATGTTTCGTGCTGATCCGGTCATCTTGCAACCAACACATAACGGGATTCTGTGCCGGGGTAATGACATATTACATCTCGACCCCGATGAGCAACGCGATATCGAGACCACGTTTAATGATTATTTTGCTGAGCGTGGATTAACACTGACATTTTATGCGCCAGCCGAAGCCATTGTTACTATTGCGCCAGAGCACGCTGAGCTAGCCGATGTGGCCTTTTCTTCGTTAGCACAGGTGCTTGGCCAAGATCTGACACATCATCTGCCTACAGGCGTCTCGGGGCACGACTGGCAAACGATTCTGATGGAAACTCAGATGTTGCTCCACCGGACCGAAACTAATCAACAGCGGACAGAATCGGGTGAGAAAACGGTCGGTAGTTTGTGGTTTTGGGGGTGTAATAATCCTGACAGTACAGAACTTAGCTTAAATTCAGAGATGCTGTTCACTGATAGCAGACTACTGCTGAGCGCATTTGCCGATCGCGCAACAAAGCTTGGCGAATTTCAACAGACACTAACACATTCAGGTTCGGTTGATGTTGTCATCGAGCAACTGGCGCAGGCGAGCTTACAAAATGATCCCCAACGCTGGCAGAATGCCTTTGCCTCAGTGGTTAAGCACTATATATTTCCAGCATTGCAAGCTATCTCAGATAAATCCCTCTCTCAGCTTGAGATACTCTCAGAAACAGCGCACTATACGCTCAAACCATGGCATAAATTGAGATTCTGGCGCTAGTAATGCCGACCCTAAAAACCAGACCAACAACTGAATCGAATACGCTCTCAGATCTGCCTGATTGGCTGGCACGGATCCTGACCAGTCGTGGAGTGCAACAGCTCTCAGAGCTGGAGTTTGACTTCAAACAAATGCCATCGCCTGAGCAGATGTTGGGTGCTGTGGCTGCGGCTGAGGTATTAGCAGATGCCATTGCCCAACAAGCGCGTATTCTCATTATTGCTGACTATGATGTCGATGGTGCCACCAGTTGCACACTTGTCAAACAGTCACTCGAGTTACTTGGAGCACAAAATGTTGGCTATCTGGTCCCTGATCGCTTCAAGTTAGGTTATGGATTAAGTCCGGCAGTGGTTGAGCTGGCATTGGAATTTAAGCCTGATTGGCTGATCACAGTTGATAATGGTATTGCATCCGTTGCGGGAGTACGTGCCGCTAAAGCAGCCGGTCTTGGTGTCATTGTCACTGATCACCACTTGCCTGGTAATGAACTGCCTGAGGCCGATGTCATTGTGAATCCCAACCAACCTGGGTGTACCTTTCCAACCAAGACGCTTGCCGGTGTTGGAGTCGCTTTTTATGTCATGCTCGCACTCAGACAAGAACTTCGCCGGCGGGACTGGTTCAAGAGCCAGAGCACAGCTGAGCCTAATCTTGCCCAGATGCTTGATTTAGTGGCGCTGGGTACAGTGGCGGATTTAGTGCCCTTGGACCATTTAAATCGTTTACTTGTTAAACAGGGGCTGAAACGGATCAATCAGGGACTGACGCGTCCCGGGATAAAAACGATCTTGCAACTAGCGCGAGGTGAAACAGAAGAGGTGGTGGCGCAAGATATGGGTTTTGCAGTGGCGCCCCGACTCAATGCAGCAGGACGACTTGATGATATGACACTCGGCATTGAGTGTTTGTTAAGTCAGACCGCAGCAGGTGCATTACCGCTCGCTGAGCGACTCAATGACTGGAATGTGGAGCGACGACAAATTCAACAAACCATGGAGAATGAGGCAAGTAACATCGCGCAGTCACAAGCAATCAGCGATAGCACCTATACCATCAGTCTCTACTCTGATAATTGGCATGAAGGTGTAGTCGGCTTGGTAGCCTCAAAAATCAAAGATCACTATTATCGTCCAACAGTGGTATTCGCACCGGCTGAGCAAGCGGGTCTGATTAAGGGCTCAGCACGCTCGATTAAAGGTATCCATATTCGTGATGCACTAGATGCCGTAGCGACCAGAGCACCCGATGTCCTGCAGAAGTTTGGTGGTCACGCTATGGCGGCAGGATTAACGATTGAAGCACAACATCTCAAAGCATTCTCCGCATTATTTGAAACGGTGGTTCAGGAAGTTGCCGAGCCAGAAACCTTCGATAATGTGTTATGGACAGATGGTGAATTGCCGGCCATTGCTTTGAATTTGGATACGGCACAGCTGATCCGTCACTATGGTCCTTGGGGTCAGAAATTCCCAGAGCCACTTTTTGAGGGAACATTCCGAGTGCTCGATACCTATGTCCTCAAACAAAGACATTTAAAATTTCGTCTACAAACTGCGGCGGGTAAAGTCATTGATGCGATCGCATTCAACCTATCTGATGACATCCTGAGCCATCATTTTGAACAAATTCATATCGCTTATCGTCTCAACGTGAATCATTTTCGCGGTCAGTCCAAAGCCCAACTCATGATTGAGCATATTGTTTCTTGAATTACTCGCGTAGGACGCTAGCTTGCCCCTCGCTCCTCAGGTACAATGGCGCGCTTAATATTTAGTCAGTCAGGTTGTGTTCGCTCATGGAAGTGAATCAAATAAAAGAATCAATTGCCGATCTTAAGGGACGCTTGGAATCCCTTAGGGGGTATCTTTGACTACGACCAACGTCGTGAGCAGTTGATCGAAGTTGAGCGTGAGCTTGAACAACCTGATGTCTGGGATGACCCAGAAAAAGCCCAGCAATTAGGTAAGCGTCGTTCTGAGCTAGCTGCCATCGTAGAAACCATTGAGATCAATGAAACTGCCCTGAGTGATTCTGAGGAATTATTGCTTATGGTTGTTGAGGAAAACGATGAGTCTGCGTTAGAGGACTTGCTTGCCGAGATTGCCGAGAGTGAAACGGCGATTAAGCAACTTGAATTCCGTCGTATGTTCTCCGGAGATATGGATAGCAATAATGCCTTTCTGGATATTCAGGCCGGCTCAGGTGGAACAGAGGCACAAGACTGGGCTGATATGCTGCTGAGACAATATCTGCGTTGGAGTGAGCGTAAAGGCTTCTCTACCGAGGTGACAGAGCTGTCAGATGGCGAAGTGGCCGGCATTAAATCGGCGACCATTCATATCAAGGGCGAGTATGCCTATGGCTGGCTACGAACCGAAACCGGTGTGCATCGGCTAGTGCGCAAGTCACCCTTCGATTCGGGTAACAGACGTCACACGTCCTTTGCCTCCATTTTCGTGTTCCCGGAAGTGGATGACAGTATCGAGATTGATATCAATCCGGCGGACTTACGTATTGATACCTACCGTGCCAGTGGTGCCGGCGGTCAGCACGTAAATAAGACAGATTCGGCGGTGCGAATTACCCATTTGCCAACCAATACGGTTGTACAATGCCAGAATGATCGCTCGCAACATAAAAACAAAGCCTCTGCGATGAGCCAATTGAAAGCCAAGCTCTATGAAATTGAATTGCAGAAGCAAAATCAGGACATGCAAAATTTAGAAGAAAGTAAATCCGATATCGGTTGGGGCTCTCAGATTCGTTCTTATGTTTTGGATCAATCTCGAATCAAGGATCTCCGAACCAGTGTTGAGTCATCC
>CAZLIR010000133.1:0-6741 GCA_964559635.1 uncultured Enterobacterales bacterium | reverse complement strand
AAGGGCTCTGATGCTCACGGCGCAGCAGTTGTTGGTGATACAGTTGGCGATCCTTTCAAGGATACTTCTGGCCCATCGATGAACATTCTGATTAACGTAATGGCAATTGTTTCTCTAGTAATTGCTCCGTTACTTTAATAAGTAAATGCTCAACAAAAAAAGCCGCTCATTGAGCGGCTTTTTTAATGCCTGAATTTAGAGCGTCTACACGCTCTAATTACACATCAAACTTTTTTTTCAGCTTTTTAGGAACCAAAATATTCTTCAGCTTCACATACTGAGGTAAGCCGTTTTTATATGGTGGGTAATCTTCACCCGCAATAAGCGGTGCCAAATACTCACGACAAGCTTCGGTAATATGCATGCCATCACGGGTAATATATTTGCGTGGCATCATTTTCTCAACGTTAGCGACGTCTTTTAATAACGCTTCACCAATGGTCCAACTGTACTTCTTGGTCGGCTTGCGAACAATGATAGGCATGCGTGCGTTTTTACCCTCGAGAGCTAATTCAACAGCCGCTTTACCCAGAGCATAGGCTTGCTCAACATCGGTTGCACTGGCAATATGACGTGCGGCGCGTTGCAGATAATCAGCAACAGCCCAGTGGTACTTATAACCGAAGGCTTCTTTCACCATATTGGCAACTACTGGAGCAACACCACCGAGCTGTTTATGACCAAAGGCATCGACGGTACCTGAGTCAGCCAAGAAGGTACCATCCTTATAGGCCGCTCCCTCTGATACCACAATGGCACAATAACCATGACGTTTGACCATAAGCTGGACTTTCTTCAGGAACTTTTCTTTATCAAATGGAATTTCTGGGAACAGAATGATGTGTGGTGCATCACCTTTCTCCTCGGCAGCTAAACCACCCGCTGCAGCAATCCACCCAGCATGACGGCCCATCACTTCCATAACGAAAACTTTAGTCGATGATTCGGCCATAGACTCTACATCATAACCCGCTTCCTTGATGGATACCGCGACGTACTTAGCTACGGAGCCAAAGCCCGGGCAGTTATCAGTGTAGGGTAGGTCATTATCGACGGTCTTTGGAACGCCAATACAGGTTATGGGATAGTCCATTTCTTCACTTAGTTGCGACACCTTGTGAGCCGTGTCCATCGAGTCACCGCCACCATTGTAGAAAAAGTAACCGATATCATGGGCTTTAAATACCTCAATGAGCCTTTCATACTCAGCACGATTCTCTTCGATACTTTTCAATTTATAGCGACAAGATCCAAACGCACCCGATGGCGTGTGTTTAAGGCTATTTATCGCCGTTTTGGTCTCTTTGGATGTATCATAGAGTTCCTCGCGCAGTGCTCCAATAATGCCATTTCGACCGGCATAGACTTTACCGATCATATGTTTATTTGCTCTGGCTGTTTCGATAACACCGGCAGCACTTGCGTTGATAACTGCGGTAACACCACCAGATTGCGCATAGAAAGCATTTGCTTTTCGATTTTTCACTATAATCCCCTGTGACCAAATATTTGCGTTAATCATAACGTGATTAAGTTCATATCCCAAGATTGATTTGGCATGTCATTAATAGAAACTTTAACTATCAATTAACCACATCAGAATTCGTACGTATATAGCTCTGAATACTAGATAACCGGGGATAACAAACTGCTCTTGATTTTATATCGCTACGCCCACATAGTTATCAGCCTATCAACAGGGGAATTACTGTGCGAGACAACGAAATAACAATAGCTATAACGGGTGCATCAGGTGCCTGCTATGGCATTCGTTTGTTGCAGTGGCTGTGTCAGGCCAATATCAAGGTACATCTGATGATATCCGATGCTGCACGTGTAGTGATGGCCACAGAAGAGGGTCTCGATATTGCCAAGAGTCCTGCTAAACAAAAATCTACACTCTGTGATGTGCTTGATATAAACCCAGAACTTCTAGAATGTTGGAGTCAGAGCAACTGGGCTTCTGCAGTCGCAAGTGGATCATCAGCACCTTCCAGAATGGTTGTCTGTCCATGCTCCACTGGGTCATTATCAGCCATCGCAACAGGTGCAAGTAATAACCTAATCGAACGGGCTGCTGATGTTGTCTTAAAGGAACGAGGTCAGCTGATTGTGGTTCCCAGAGAGGCGCCTTATTCAGCCATACACCTTGATAACATGCTGAAATTAACACAGGCCGGTGCAATTGTTTTGCCCGCAAGTCCAGGGTTTTACAACAAGCCAGAATCAATTGCCGATTTAGTGGATTTTGTAGTGAGTCGTATCCTGGATAAATTGAATGTCGATAATGAATTATCCGGACGTTGGGGTTATATGTCCGATGCAGAGACTGCTGGGGAGTAACATGAAGGCACTAGAGATAAAAAATCTCGAAAAAATATATGGCGGTAAGGTCGAGGCCCTCAAAGGGATAGACCTTAGCGTAGAGGAGGGTGATTTTTTTGCCTTACTTGGACCAAATGGTGCTGGAAAATCAACCACCATCGGTATCATTACCTCACTTGTCAATAAAACCGGAGGCAGCGTTAAAGTTTTCGGACATGACATAGATACTGACCTGACCAGCGCCAAGCGGCAGTTGGGTCTCGTGCCACAAGAATTCAACTTCAGTCAATTTGAGCGTGTCATTGAGATTGTCGTCAATCAAGCGGGCTATTATGGTATTCCCAGAAAACAGGCCTATGCTCGAGCCGAAGTGGTATTAAAACAGCTATCACTCTGGGAAAAGCGAGATAGTCGAGCAAGGGAATTATCGGGAGGTATGAAACGACGCCTGATGATTGCGCGCTCACTGATGCATGAGCCAAAACTTCTGATCTTGGATGAGCCTACCGCTGGAGTCGATATTGAAATAAGGCGTTCCATGTGGGAATTCTTGACCGAGCTGAATGAGCAAGGCACAACCATTGTTCTCACAACACATTATCTAGAAGAAGCGGAAAGCCTTTGTCGAAACATAGCAATCATCGACCAAGGGGAAATTGTAATCGATACCGATATGAAGAGCATTATAGCCAAACTCGATGTTGAAACTATTGTTTTAGATACCTCAGAGATTGGTGAAGTGGATCTGTCTCTGTCTGACTATACATTTCGCAAAAGAGACAACACAACCATAGAGGTCGAGATAAAAAAGGGTGTCGGTGTTAATCGACTATTTGAGTACTTATCATCGTTGGGTATCGAAGTGCAAAGTTTACGTAACAAAGCGAATCGTTTGGAGGAGCTATTTGTCCGTCTCGTAGACAACAAGAAAGCTGAGGCTGGAGAGAACAATGTTTAGTCATCCAAATTTTATTGCATTTAAGAGCATTGTTCATAAAGAGATATCCCGATATACCCGTATTTGGGTGCAAACGCTATTGCCTCCGTCAATCACTATGACGCTTTATTTTGTCATATTTGGTAATTTAATTGGCAGTCGTATTAGTGATATGGGCGGCTATTCCTATATGGAATTTATTGTCCCAGGCCTAATCATGATGTCGGTGATCACAAATTCATACTCTAATGTGGTCTCATCATTTTTTAGTGCTAAATTCCAGCGATCCATCGAGGAGATGCTCGTCTCACCAATTCCAAATATTGTGATTTTATCTGGTTATATTATTGGTGGTGTCAGCCGAGGCATGCTCACGGGTCTTATCGTGACAACTGTATCTATGTTCTTTGTGGACATTAACATCCATAACCTTGGGCTGTTAGTGATCGTTGTGATCCTCACGTCAATCATGTTCTCACTTGCAGGGTTTGTTAATGCAGTATTTGCAAAAACATTCGACGATATATCAATCATTCCGACCTTTGTTCTCACTCCGCTGACTTATTTGGGTGGTGTGTTTTACTCGATTCAGTTATTGCCAGATTTGTGGCAGTCAGTATCACTTGCAAACCCCATTTTATACATGGTTAATGCCTTCAGGTTTGGATTTTTGGGAACCTCTGATATTGATGTAGGTGTTGCTTTAGCCCTGATAATAACTTTTATTGTTGGTTTAGGAAGTGTTGCGATGTACCTGCTGAAAAATGGAATTGGCTTGAGAAGCTAGTATTAGAAAAGCTCTTCCTGAATCTCATAAGTCACGGCCCTTTTGCTTTTACTCTTAGCAGGAGGGCATAGTTCATCAGCCACAGCTCGCCACTTGCAGCGTTTTTGTAGTACATAAGGCACCAGTATTCTGGAAGTTTTATGTGCGAGATCGACCTCGCTATGCCTAAGCTTTTGCCTAACTTCTTTTAGGATTGTCTCTGAAGTGATGTCGTTACGACGATTCTTGGCAAGCGATAGAGTGGCTATATAAATGCTCTGTAAAATAGCATCTTGTTGCAACCAGATGCTGTCCTCAAGATAAATGCGTTGTCCACGCTTTTTGTCTTTGGTGTGGATAAATTGCCATTTCTCTAGTGATCTTAGAGCCGCAGAATACTTGCGTTTGCCGTTAATTCGCTGGTCTTGACTGACATGTTCCAGAACTCGTTCGAACAGCTTATCTGTTTGCCCACTTGTGCTGGATATGTGTGAGATTTCACTGATAATAAAACGCTGCCAGGGATTCGTTATCCCCAATAATTTCAGTTTACTTAGAATTATATTGCGTTTCATATCTCAGTGAAGCTTCGACTTTACGACATTGACCATATGTGCGAATTTGTTTAGGCTAAAATTTCACCTCGCTGATGTTACCTATCATGACAAGGAGTTGTCGAGTGTTTCCACTAGTTAAGATCTTAATCATTTTCATACTCCACATCAGCGGAATTACCCAAGCTGCGAGTCTGAAAGATCTATTCTCCAACAAAATAGACCACTTCACTATTGAAGATGGGCTGCCGGAGAATAGTGTACGTTGTATTGAGAAAGATGACTATGGCAACTACTGGATATGCACCAAAGGCGGACTAGTCAGATATGATGGATATGATTTTGAGACAATTATTGAGGATAGGTTCGGAAATGATCTGTCTATGAAAATACGGGATATTGAGATTCTCAAGAACATCATATATGTGGCAACTGAAATAGGACTATACAAATTAAACATTGAAACTCGAATAATAGAAAAAGTTAAAATCTTTCAAGCCCAAAATCTATTTGTTTATAAGGTGCACATTCACGATGACTCTATATACCTTGGAACTAAAGATGGATTAATAAAAATTGATGATGAAGAAATTAGTTTCTATTTTACTGGACACACGATTAGAGATTTTCTTATTGAAAATGAATTTATAACTCTTGCCTCCATAGGAAAGGGATTATTCAATACCAACATCACAAATTTAAATAATGCACAGGATGCGAGGTTTAAATATTTAAAAAATATACATGTACTCGATATAAAAAAAATAAATGATAAATATTACTTATCCACTTATGGTTCAGGATTACATATTTTAGATGATAATCTGCAACCGATCCTCATACTTAATTCATGCGATTTCGATAATTGCTTACCATCCGATTATGTCAAGTCAGTTAGCTTATTAGCAGGGGAAATAATTCTAAGCACACGAGCAGGCTTAGTTGTTATCGATAGCCAAGGAAAGGTCATTTATAAAGTATCTTTAGCTGACTATATAAAAAATGATTACATTACCGATAGCACGGAATTTTTTAAAGTATCTGACGAATTCATTTGGATTGGATTAAGACCTGGCGGAATAATCCGCATTGATAAAAGAAATAGGGGTGTGTCAGTTCTGAGTAACAACGCAGATGTCAACGCGGCAGCTGATAGAGGTATTTTTGCAATTACTATGCACAACAACAGAATTTATGCTGGTACTTATGATGGATTATATATAGCAAATAACCAAGCAAAATCATTAAAAAGAATTGCAGCAGTTCCAGCTACTAAAAGAATTAATGCATTATGTAGTTTTCAAAGTAGAGAAATTATCATATCAACATCAACGGGAGTATTGAGTTATGACACATCAAATGAAACATTGAAATCAATGTCTGATGAAATCTCTGAACAAACCTCTCTAACAAATATTTGTTTGGAAGATCACATCCTATTTAGCTTAAATACAAGAATCATTGCCAATTGGCCAAAACTAGACAAGTCACAAACAATTGAATTAGGTAGTACCATAAGAGCGGTTACACATCACCATGATTTGTTATATGTATCTACTGATGAATCTATCCATATATTCGAGCATATAAATAAAACTTACATTTTGATAAGTGAGCTATCGACTAAAGAAGTAGTTTTTAACTTCACTGCAAACGACGAAAAGTTATATGGCTTATCAAGTCAGTCTATATTTGAAATAAACAAAGACCAAATCAACAGAGATGTGTACCCAATTCCAAAGGAATTAAAAGGCATTATTATATACAGTGGAAGTGTGATGAACGATGAAGTTTGGCTGGCATCAAATATGGGCGTTATAAAACTCTTTGAAGATGCGAGGTTTAATCAGTTTACGCAAATTCATGGTTTTGGCGATAGAGAGTACAACCAAAGTGCAAATTACTATGATAAATCGACAAATAACTTGTACTTCGGTGGACTACGGAATTTAACAAAAATTCACATTGAAAAATTCACAAAATCTCTTGAACTGAGAGAGAATATAATTTCAAAGGTGAGACTGATATCAGCTGATAGTAATGTAATAAAAGAAAGTTATGTAATCCCTGAATCACTGAGCATCAGTGAAGGAGATACACTTGAGATTGGTTTGGGACTAATTGACTCTCACTTGAGATATAGTTCAGAGTTTTATTAC
>CAZLIR010000132.1:2802-6747 GCA_964559635.1 uncultured Enterobacterales bacterium | reverse complement strand
GAATTTAATCTCAGGAAAGATCCACCGTTCGAATACCTGGGGTTTATTGAGTTTCCCGAAACGTGATACTGATGAGCACGGCAGTAATGCTTTATTCAGAAATATTCATCCTAAGGATCTCCCTTCCGTGCGTGCTGCATTGGATGATCACAAGAATGGTTACACCAGTCATTACGAAGCAACTTACAGAGTCAGAGATAAAGAGGGCCAATGGATCTGGATTCTCGATCGCGGAAAGATTGTTGAACACGATAGTGAGGGCAAACCACTGAGAATGTCGGGAACCATCAGAAATATCTCAGACATTCGAGATACCCAAGAACAGTTAGATCTCATTGCAAAAGCATTCGAAAATACATCAGACGGTGTGTTCATCCTTGATAATCATTTCAAGTATCAGGCTGTGAATAAAGCCTATGAAAAAATTACTGGCTTTAAGTTCTCTGATAAGAAAGATAAGTTATTCGATATTCATTCGACTCATACTTCCGCTAAAGATGTGCTTCATAAAGTTCGTCAGTCACTGGTACTCGAGGGAGCTTGGCAAGGTGAACTGGAAGATACACGTGCCAGCGGTGAGCTATATACTATCGAATTAAAGCTTGATGCTGTTCGTGACCGACTTGATGAGATCACGCACTTCGTCGGGGTATTTTCAGATATCACCTATCGTAAGAAGGCGGAGCAAGATCTTCGCCGTATGGCAAATTATGATCAGTTGACCGGATTACCCAATCGCTCATTGTTCCAAGACCGTTTAAAACACGCGATCGCGTTGTCAGACAGAAATAGTAAAGAGCTCATTTTATTGTTCATTGATCTTGATAACTTCAAGATAGTTAATGATTCTCTTGGCCATAGTATTGGTGACAGATTATTGACCAAGGTCGCTGAACGGATCTCAGCCTGTGTTCGGAGTAATGATACTGTCGCTCGCCTGGGAGGCGATGAGTATACAATCTTACTTGAGCAGGTTGAGGGTTCACTCGTTGGTACTCGTGTGGCCGATAAAATATTGGATGCATTATCACGACCGTTTCGCATTCAAGGACATGAGCTAGTCATTGGCTGCAGTATTGGTATTGCCATGTATCCAGACGATGGTGCAGATGTTGAAACACTTCTGAGAAATGCTGATACGGCTATGTATTCAGCAAAATATCAAACTAAAAATACCTACCAGTTCTTTACTGATTCAATGAACAAAAAAGCGAATAGTCGCTTGGAAATGGAACATGAGTTACGTAAAGCGATCCCAGCAGGAGATATAAAGGTTGTTTATCAACCCAAGGTGGATTTAACCACCGGGCGAATTGTAGGATGTGAGGCGCTAGCAAGGTGGCAGCATCCTGAGCTTGGTTTTGTTTCTCCTGAAGACTTCATATCCCTCGCTGAGGAGACAGGACTAATTTATAGTTTGGGTGAGTCAGTTCTTAATAACGCCTGTGCCGCAACCGCTGAATGGAAAAAACACCATGGTTACAACGGTCGCACGGCTGTTAATCTCTCGGCAATTCAATTCAGACAAACTGGTTTACTAGACTCCATTGAATCTATTGTCAACAAGCATGGTCTATCTGGCAGTGATATAGAATTGGAATTGACTGAGGGTATGTTAGTCACAAACCCAGATAGTGTGAACCAAATCATGTCTGACTTCAGGGCTAAAGATTATCATTTATCCATCGACGATTTTGGTACTGGATATGCCTCGATGGCTCAGTTGAAGAACTTCCCAATTAATACTCTGAAAATTGATAAGACCTTTATTGATGACCTAACGAATAATGAGCAAGATGCTAGCCTGGTAAAGGCAGTGTTGAGCCTTGCACAAAATCTAAATTTATCGACTGTCGCTGAAGGTGTCGAATACCAGGAACAGGTAGAGGCATTATCGGCAATGGGATGTGAATCCATACAAGGTTATGTCTACTCAAAACCTATTTCAACTGATTTATTTGCAGCGTTACTAGAGTCAAATTTGACGCTTAATGAGGTAATTAAGCGAAATAATGAAAAAATCATCAATTTCCCAGCCTAAATTTCAAATAACCGTCAATCTGCTGACGAGAACTCAAAAATACGTCAAAAACTAATGGTTTGATTAACTTCTCATACTGATATCTTGGCATGGCTCCTGATTAGGGAAGGAGCATTAACGATCGTCAAAATAGAGGAGTAAAATCATGATTGAATGTTTCATCAGTCTGTTAGCTTTCTTGGGTTTTGGCCAAGGTGATGGAGAAGATCCATTACACGGTCACTTAGCCCCTGAGTACCAACAAGAAATGATCCGTGCTATTGATAGCAACGAGCTTAAAGGCTTTGATCAACTAGAGGTACAAAAAGCTGACGAATGGTTCGTATAGACCATTAGACCAAAAATAAATCTATACACCTCACTTAGCCATTGGCATTTTGCCAATGGCTTTTTCATATCCGCTTCCCAATTATTTTCATATTCGTTATAGTGCCTCAGATTCGACGAGGAGTATCCATTGAGTAATTTAGTAAAACAAATCGAGACCATGCTCGAGCTGCAAAAAGCCATGAATAGTAAGGTAAACCCAGATTGGCAAAATCAGGGCTTCGAGTGGTACAGAGCAATTTGGATTGAATGTGGAGAAATGCTCGATCACTATGGTTGGAAATGGTGGAAGAAGCAAGAAATTGACCTACCCCAAGTGCAACTTGAGTTGGTGGATATCTTCCATTTTGGTTTGAGCCTACACCTTTGCAGTGGCCAGAATACAGAGACGCTTGCAACAAGCCTAGCAGACCAAATGGATATAATTCTTGACTTTGATGACTTCAAACTCGCGCTTGAGGAGCTCGCTTGCGATGCATTATCAAGTCGCAGTTTCAACATATCAGCTTTCGCCACCTGTCTGACGCTAGCTCAGATGACAACAGATGATTTGTTCAAACAATATGTCGGCAAAAACACCCTGAATTTTTTCCGTCAGGATCACGGCTATCAGGATGGCACATACATCAAAGTATGGAATGGTCGAGAAGATAATGAATATTTAGTAGATATTCTTAATCAGCTCTCAGCTGACTCCGAAGAATTTCAGCAGCTAGTCTATCAGGGATTAGAACAACACTATCCTGCATAACTCATAATCAATGCTCGACATAAAAAAACATAGCACTTTACTCATTGATAGTAATGCGTACATGTACCGTTTTTTTTATGGTACCGAACCTCGTCATTGCCCGGATAATAATCCAGTCCATGTGGTATACGCTTTCATGGGCTATGCCCGCCGTCTGTTACAACAGTATCATCCAAATAGACTCATATTTGTATTTGACGCTGAGGGTAATAACTTTCGTCACGATTTGTACTCGGACTATAAATCTCATCGAGACCCAATGCCTGAGGATTTGGCCGCTCAGATTGAGTTAATTAAGACAGCCATTACCTTACTGGGCATTCCACTCGTTGAGCAGCCCGCAGTAGAAGCAGATGACAGCATTGCATCACTGGCAAAAGTCTTGGCGTCTGAGTCAAATCATGTATATATCTTTTCGCGAGATAAAGACCTGATGCAGTTAGTGAATGATCAGGTTTTCATGGTTGATGAAAAAAAGCAGCAAATTATTGATAGAGAGGCCGTGCAAAGTAGATACGGTATTGAGCCAGAGCGAATTGTTCAGATGCTGGCCTTGATGGGTGATGAGGCAGATAACATTCCCGGCGTGGAGGGTATTGGTGCAGTTACGGCAGCTAAGTTGATCAATCAATGGGGAAGTATCGATAAGATTGTTGAGAACTCGCACTGGCTCAAAGGAGCCGTAGGTAATAATTTGCGACGTGCCGTGGATGCACTCCACTTAAGTGAGCAACTAACACAACTAAAAATTGATTTATACAACGCTGATGCGCAGGATGATTTTCACTTACTCCCTGAAGACAAGTATGAAATACATCAATTCTGT
>CAZLIR010000132.1:0-2702 GCA_964559635.1 uncultured Enterobacterales bacterium | reverse complement strand
CTCTATTACGCTATAATCAAAACTCCTTAATGGAGATTACTGGTAGAAGGCTGTAGATTATTATCATGAAGTTTTTAATTACAATAGTTCTTTTGTTGTGTGTTACTCCGACAATCAATGCACAGGTGTTCATTTGTGTTGATGAGAAAGACCGCAAGCATTATTCCGATAAACGCTGTGTCCTCTCAGGTAAGAATACCTCAGGCTCAATGGATAAGTCAGGGACAATTAACGAGCATGGTAATCTTGAAATACCCGAAAACATCCGTGCATATACCTCGGCTATTCAGGTAGTCAAACAGTTATTCACACTACTCACCAGTCGTGAGCCAGCCAATCGAGAGTACACCGATGTCTACAAGCTCGTCTCAGAAGCAGAGCAAAGACACCAAGTCTTTATATCCAACCCAGATAGCAAACGCTTTCAAACTTATAGCCCTTTTTCAGCAGAAAATCAGCAGCGGATGATCCGCTCACTTAGTGAGGCATGCCGGAAGCAGGGGTACTTTAGTATCTGCTCTGCTATCGAGGGCAACCCATGGCTATCCGCCTCAGAAAAAGTCCTTCGTGATGGCATGACTGATGAGGAAAAATTCGTCAAGACTGATGCTACGAGTTGTGAAAAGGCCACTGAAGCACACGGTGGTGGTGTGATCAGTGACAAAATGCTTCTTTATTTCTGCAGAAAGTAGTCCTCATGTTTTTCAGAGTTGTCATCAAGACGCTTGAGTTACTAGTCCACCTTTTTTTAATTGTTGGCGTACCTGTCATCTATTTAGACATCACTACGGGTTACAATAAATATCGCTTACCAGAGCAGATGCCGGTAGTGTATGTCTACTGGCTGGTTTATATCGTCATTATTGCCATTATCTATGGCATATCTCAGAAAACCAAAAAGTATCAGCGCCCTGATTGTACAAAAAATTCTAGCGACACCTAATCCAGAGTATGTCCAACGTCTATAAACCCTATACAGCCGTTGCGATAATCGTCGCAAATATGATTGGCACTGGGGTATTCACAAGTCTTGGATTTCAATTACTCGGTATACAATCTGGCTTTGCTATTCTCATGTTATGGGTGGTGGGTGGCATCATGGCCTTATGTGGTGCTCTGACTTATGCTGAGTTAGGCGCAACTTATCCACGCTCTGGTGGAGAATATAACTTTCTAACGCGGATCTATCACCCTGTCGCAGGATTCACATCCGGATGGGTTTCTTCAACTATTGGATTTTCAGCACCAACTGCCCTGGCTGCGATTACCTTTGGTACCTACTTATCCTCTGTGATCCCATCCTTATCGAGTGACTGGTTAGCGATAGTCCTCATTATTGCCATGGCCATTATTCACTCGACTAAACGTTCGGGTAGTGGCTCTACCCAGGTTATTTTTACAGCGATAAAAATCCTTTTTATTGTTCTATTCATCATCAGTGGCATTGTGCTGATTGAGAATCCTCAGCCAGTTATATTTACGCCTGATGAAGACAACATACCGCTGCTCTTTACCGCAGGATTCGCTGTTTCACTTATATATGTAAACTATGCCTATACAGGATGGAACGCAGCCACTTATATAAGCAGTGAATTAGAATCACCGCAAAAATCCCTGCCAGCTATTTTGCTAACAGGCACATTAATTGTGACGATTGTCTATGTCTTACTCAATTTTCTCTTCATGTACAGTACACCAATCAGTGCGATGCAGGGAAAATTAGAAATTGGTGTAATCGCCGCGCAATCTATCTGGGGTGAGTCCGGGGCAAAAATAATGGGTATATCCATGGCGCTATTATTAATATCAACAGTAAGTGCCATGACCATTGCTGGACCGCGGGTACTTCAGGTGATCGGTGAGGACTATGATTTCTTCAAAGCGCTGGGTAAGACAAATGAGGATGGTATTCCCGCCAGAGCGATCTGGATGCAGACAGCACTGGCATTGTTATTCGTAATCACAGCATCCTTTGAATCGATACTTATTTTTTCCGGATTTGCTTTGGCATTGAATAATCTGTTTGCAGTGGCTGGTATATTTGTTAGTCGACTACGTCATAAAGAGATAGAGCGCCCATACAAAACCGCGCTTTATCCGATTACACCACTTCTATACTGTGCACTTACTCTGTGGACTTTGACTTATCTTGCGATTGAACGTCCGACAGAGATACTTGCAAGCCTCGCAATAATTATTGCAGGTGTAGTGTTTTACTTTTTCTCGAGGAATAAACCTTAATCTTTTAAACAGTCATCGATTTTGGTAGATTCCTAACCTCATTCATCAGCGACTAAATAGCGGCTAAATATTATGGGTAATATTGTCTGGGTGGCTTCCTATCCTAAATCGGGTAATACATGGATGCGTGCATTTCTTGGTAATTACCTTGCCAATCAAGATAAACCTGTCGATATTAATGCTCTGCACAACACGCTGCTATCTGAAGCCAATAGCTATCATTACCAGCCATACATCTCGGCTGACAAAAAAACAACAGATGTTGATATGATGGATCTGATCCGTCTTCGCCCACGAGTTCATGCTGAAATGGCTCGCAATGCAGAGGGTTCAATTTTTGTTAAGACCCACAACTTTCTGGGTGAGTACAAGGGATTTCCACTACACAATGCCCAAGTGACATCGGGTGCTATTGTAGTGGTGCGAAATCCACTGGATGTGGTGGTGTCGATGTCGAACTA
>CAZLIR010000131.1:0-6758 GCA_964559635.1 uncultured Enterobacterales bacterium | reverse complement strand
GAATACGCAAATAAATACTTCAGGCATGATGCGTGTCGGCGGTCGCATGGTGCGCGATGCGCGTGATTATGGCGTTATGACTGTGACCGAGGTAATCGAGAAGTCGAGCAATATTGGTGTCGCAAAGATGGCGCTCAGTTTGGATGACGAAACCTTCCTCGACAGCTTTTATAAGGTTGGTTTTGGTTCTGATAATGCCACGGGATTTCCGGGTGAGACAGCGGGACACTTAAATGTTCGACGCAACTGGTCTGACATTGAGAAAGCCACACTGTCATTTGGTTATGGCTTGGACGTCTCGGCGTTACAACTGGCCAAAGCTTACGCCATACTCGGTGGTCTTGGTAAGTCACGTCCCGTTTCACTACTCAAAGTGAGCGGTCCGGTGCCAGCGAAACAGGTGATCGATCCAAATGTTGCCAGTGATGTGGTTGAAATGATGGCGCAAGTGATCTCGGAAGAGGGCACAGGTAATAGAGCCCGTGTTGACGGCTATCGAGTTTCAGGCAAGACCGGCACTGCTCGTAAGGCGGTATCAGGTGGTTATGGCGATGCAGTATTTGCTGTGTTTGCCGGTGTCGCTCCGGTGCGTAATCCGCGTCTGGCGGTTGTTGTGATGATCGATGATCCTCCCGGTGAGCTCTATCATGGCGGTGAGGTCGCAGCGCCTGTATTTGCTTCGATCATGAACCATTCTCTCAGAACCTTGAACATTGCACCGGATCCCGCTGATGCAACATTGCTGAAACCAGCCAACATGGGGACTGCCGAGTGAGCTTTAAAAACTATCAAATTGATTTGTTAACGCTCATGGCGGTCATTGGTGCTGAGCAACACAACGAATGCGAATTCTCTAATTTGGTATGTAAAGGAATAAAAGAGGATTCCCGGGAAATCAAAGAGGGCGATCTGTTTGTCGCACGTCCGGGGCTTGAGAGCGATGGTCGTCGATACATCAGTCAGGCAATTAATAAAGGTGCTTTGGCGGTCTTGGTTGAAGATTTTCAGGTTGAACAATTCGTACAGACAAACCTGACTACCGTGCCGGTGTTCAAAGCGAGTAATTTAGCCGATAATTTAGGGCTTCTGGCCGCGACATTTTACCAACACCCGAGCAAAGAAGTGACGGTTATTGGGATTACCGGTACCAACGGTAAAACGACCTGTGCCCAGATGACTGCCCACGTGCTGGAGTCAATGGGACACAAAACGGGTGTTATGGGTACCATGGGTAACGGCCGGTATGGCGATCTCGTACCCACGTCAAATACTACCCTCGACGCTATCTCGGTACATGAGCATATGGCCAATTTCCGTGATCAGGAAATGGCTTATGTCGTCATGGAAGTTTCTTCTCATGCGCTGGACCAAGGAAGAGTTAATGAGGTGGCATTTGATTTAGCGGCTTTCACGAATCTCAGTCGAGACCATCTAGACTATCACGGCGATATGATCTCTTACGCCAATGCGAAAAAGCTGTTGTTTAAATGGCCGACTCTGAAACATGCTGTCATCAATGCTGATGATGCGATTGGTATTGAGATCCTTAATGAGCTCGATAATGAGATCAGTCGATACTCATTTAGTATTACCGCAATTAATGCACAAGAGCCGGATATTTCTGTCTACACTGAATCCGTTGACTTTAGTGATATGGGTGTTCGTGCAGAGCTAGTCACACCTTGGCAGGAGATAGCGCTACAAACCCAATTGATGGGGCAGTTTAATCTGTGTAACTGTCTTGCTGTAGTGACTATGTTAGGCGCATTAGATTTTCCCTTAGATGATGTCATCAAAGGCATAGCGAGCATGAAGCCAGTCGCTGGCCGTATGGAGTGCTTCGGTGTTAAGCATTCGCCACTCGTGGTCGTTGACTATGCTCACACGCCCGATGCTCTGAAGCATGCACTCAATGCATTGAAGCCGCACACGCAGCATCGCCTCTGGTGCATTGTTGGCTGTGGCGGCGATCGTGACCGAGGTAAACGACCTCAAATGGCATCGATTGCAGAGGAATATGCTGACTATGTTGTACTCACAGCTGACAATCCCCGCAGTGAGGATGTCATGGATATCATCAATGAGATGAAGCAAGGGCTCTCACCTGTGTCTGATAGTATTATTGAACCAGACCGAAAGCAGGCCATTGAAACAACAATAACCCGTGCGGTTATTGGGGACGTGGTATTGGTGGCAGGCAAAGGGCATGAGGCTTATCAGCATGTCGGGAAAGAGCGGTTACCATTTTCAGATGTCGAGACGGTTGAGCAGTTACTGCAGCGAGGTAAGTGGTCATGATGCCAATGTCTCTGAATGATGTTCTGACAACAGTCGCAGGTACCGTGATACCGGATAGCACAACAGATTTGACATTTGAGTCAATCACAACGGATAGTCGTAAATCACTGAATAATTCATTATTTGTGGCCCTCAAAGGCGCACAGTTTGACGGTCATGATTATGTCAATAAGGTGCTGGATTCCGGTGCCTCTGCTGCTATCGTTAGTGACTTGCAAACCAGTGATAAGCCACAAATTCTAGTCGATGATACGCTGATTGCTCTGGCAGCTCTCGGCCGTTATCAGCGTCAGATACACAATATCAAGACCATCGGTTTGACGGGTAGCTGTGGTAAAACCACTACCAAAGAGATGATCACGGCGATACTGTCAGATAAGGGCAAAGTTCACGCCACTCGTGGTAATTTCAATAATGAATATGGCGTTCCATATACCTTATTCGAGTTAGCAAACGATGATGATTATTCGGTGATTGAGATGGGTGCCGGCAAGGTCGGTGATATTGATTATCTGACACGAATCGCACTACCAAACATCGCCTTGATTACCTGTATTGCTGAAGCACATTTGGAAGGTATGGGCTCACTGGCCGGTATTGCTGCCACTAAGGCTGAAATAATTAATGGCTTAAGTGACAATGGTGTAGCGATCTTGCCCTACGACTTGCGCTGGCTTGATGGTTGGAAAGACAAGCTTTCACCAGAACAAACATTAATTACCTTCGGACTTGACTCAAACGCTGATTTTTATGCCACTGATGTCACCGCACATGCTGCGAGTATGACATTCACAGTGCACGGTTTGGATAGTTCTGAAACGGTTCATCTACCGCTGCCTGGTGAGCATAATGTGGTCAACGCACTGGCGGCAATCGCCGCTACGACTGCAGCTGGTCTGTCACTCTCAGACGCAGTAACAGGATTGCAAAACGTATCGGCAACATCAGGTCGTCTCACACCTCGAGCGGGTATTAATGGCAGCCAAATCCTCGATGATTCCTACAATGCCAATCCGAGCGCAATGCTGGCTGCCGGTGAGGTGTTATCGCAATTCCCACAGAAGAAGATTTTCATCGCCGGTGATATGGCTGAATTAGGGCCAGAGTCGGTGAGTATTCACCGTCAGGTTGGTGAAGCATTAAAACAATATGCCATTGATCAATTGCTGACTGTGGGACAAGAAAGTGCATATCTATCAGAGGGTTATGGTGAAGGCGCACTGCATTTCATTAATAAGCAGAGTTTAATAGATTACTTAAAACCAGAGCTGAACGAAGAGACGGTAGTGGTCGTTAAAGGCTCCCGATCTTCGGCCATGGAAACGGTCGTAACCGAATTAACGGAATCGAATTCTTCTCACATTCATCAGAAGGAGACGGCCGCATGCTAGTTTGGCTCAGTGAATATCTCAGTCAATTTTATTCGGTCTTTAACGTGTTTAGTTACGTGACGATGCGCACGATTATGGCGGCTCTCACCGCATTACTTATCGCACTGATTTTGGGTCCCTTTATGATCCGCAAATTGACTGATAAGCAAATTGGTCAAACGGTCAGAAATGATGGTCCAGAAACACATTTGGTCAAGGCCGGCACACCAACCATGGGTGGCGGTTTGATCATTATGGCGATTGCTTTGAGCGCCTTACTTTGGGTCCGTCTCGATAACCGCTATCTCTGGATACTACTACTCGTAACTGTAGGCTTTGGATTAATTGGTTGGGTCGATGATTACAAAAAGTTGATCCATAAGGATCCGCGTGGCCTCATCGCCCGTTGGAAGTATTTTTGGCAGTCTGTGGTCGGCTTGGCAGCTGTGGTGCTGCTCTATGCCGGCGCCTCAGAACTTGAAACCACGCTGTTTGTACCGTTCTTTAAGGATGTCGCCATTCCGATGGGACTCACCTATATCCTGCTGAGTTACTTCGTCATCGTCGGTACCAGTAACGCGGTCAATCTAACCGATGGTCTGGATGGTTTAGCTATCTTACCGACCGTATTGATTGCCGGTGCCTTTGCCGTATTTGCTTATCTGACAGGGCATGTTGAATTTGCCGCTTATCTGGCGATCCCTTACATCGGTGGTGTTGAAGAGGTTGCGATTTTCTGTGCAGCAATTTGTGGCGCAGGGTTAGGTTTCTTGTGGTTTAACACCTATCCGGCGCAAGTATTTATGGGTGATGTCGGAGCACTCGGATTAGGCGCAGCACTGGGTGCCATCGCTGTGATGGTGCGGCAAGAATTAGTGCTGTTGATCATGGGCGGTGTATTCGTGATAGAGACGCTCTCGGTCATTATTCAGGTGGCGTCATTTAAGCTCACGGGCAAGCGCATCTTCGCCATGGCACCGTTACATCACCATTATGAATTAAAAGGTTGGCCGGAGCCTCGCGTTATTGTGCGGTTCTGGATTATTAGTGTGGTCTTGGTTCTGATCGGCCTGGCCACCTTGAAGTTACGTTAATTAGGAAGATACTGAGTGAACTTAGCATTAGGTCATAATCCACTCATCATCGGTCTCGGACAAACGGGACGGAGTTGTATCGATTATTTTGAATCGATCGGACAGACGTATCACCTAATGGATAGTCGCGCCACAGTAGCAAATGCAGACTCATTTGACTCGAATTTATGTCAGTCACTCACTTTCAGTGGTCTTGATGGTGATCTCGCTCAGCAGGAAGATTACTTGCGGCATCATCACATTTCCGCGTTGGTAGTTAGTCCGGGAATTCGGGTCAAAGGACCACTCTTTGATGCGGCCAGAAACCTCAAGCTGGAGATTGTCGGGGATATTGAATTATTTGCCCGACTCATCCGCTCGAATGATGATGCCAAAGTCATCGCGATTACCGGCTCTAATGGCAAAAGTACCGTGACCCAGTTATTACATGACCTCATGAAAGAGGCAGGTAAGTCGGTTGCCATGGGCGGCAATATTGGTATCCCGGTATTACAGCTTATTGACGATGCGATTGAATGGTATGTGCTGGAGCTTTCCAGTTTTCAACTTGAGACGACCCAAAGCTTGGCACCCGTCATCGCCACAGTGTTGAATGTGACTGAGGACCATTTAGACCGCTATGATTCATTTGAGCACTACAAACATACTAAGCTAACCCTGCTCGATCTCGCAGAGCAACAGGTGATCGATGTCGATGAGTTACCAGAGTTACTCAATCGTTATTCTACAGCGAACACCTTTAGCTTGAATCAACCTGATAATGACAGCCTCTACTGGGATAGTGATGCACGTAGCATCAGCTTTAAGCCCACGCCAGACCAATTGTTCCGTCTAGACATGACACAGGCTAAATTGCCGGGCTTGCATAATATACGCAATGTGATGACCGTCTTGAGTATCTGGCAGCTAGCAGCATTTGAGTGGTCAGAAGATTTATCACTTACGCTCTATCAATGGCCCGGATTAGCGCACCGTTGCCAATATATCGGTACGGTCAACGGCGTAGATTTTTACAATGACTCAAAAGCCACTAATGTCGGTGCGACACAAGCGGCTATTAAGGGATTTGCCTCTACAACAACCTCACCACTGATCCTAATCGCTGGTGGTGTCGGTAAAGAAGCTGACTTTAAACCGCTGAAAAAGTTGTTCAAAAAGCATCTGAAGCATTTGGTATTACTTGGTCAGGATGCCGAGCAAATACAACAACAAGCGGGTAAACATGTTGCCTCGGTAATCGTGTCTGACATGCAAGCTGCGGTAAGTGAAGTCAGCTCTGTTGCAGAGTCCGGAGACATCGTATTACTCTCGCCCGCCTGTGCCAGCCTGGATATGTATGACAACTACATGCAACGTGGTGATGATTTCATTGCACAAGTGGAGGCCATCCAATGACGGCAGCCGTAATGCAAAGTCAGGACAAAACCAAGGTTCTGGAACCAATATGGTTCGATCTGCCACTTGTATTAATGGTTCTGGCATTAGTTGCTATTGGTTTTGTCATGGTTAGCTCAGCTTCAATGCCATTCGCAGATAGTGAGAACTATGGTTATAACCCTTATCACTTTGTTATCCGTCATGCGATATACATCGGCGTGGGTATTGTCGCTGCCATAGGGACTATGTTTGTGCCAACCAACGCTTGGCTCCGAGCTGGTCTGACCCTATTAGGCGTCGCCATTTTCCTCCTCATACTGGTGTTGATTGTGGGTAAAGAGGTCAACGGCAGTCGGCGTTGGCTCGATCTTGGCCTGTTCACCATACAGGCATCCGAGCTTGCTAAATTATTTGTGGTTAGTTATCTCGCGAGCTATTTAGTCAGACGCCGGGAAGAGCTGGTCACGCAAATCAAAGGATTCATAAAACCGCTGGGTATCCTTGCGATTGTCACATTCACACTGCTGATGGAACCTGACTTTGGTGCCGCGGTCGTTATTGTCGCCACAAGTCTGGCGATGATGTTTCTCGCCGGTGCACGTCTGTGGCAGTTTATTGT
>CAZLIR010000130.1:6396-6793 GCA_964559635.1 uncultured Enterobacterales bacterium | reverse complement strand
CCATGCGACTGACAGCTGATTAGTTCTCTAACGCCTTGGTTTGTTTAATACAGCGTTGAACCAGAATCAGCAGTTCTCTGAGTGCCACTGAGAATTTGGCAAATTCATGACTATTGGTCGACTTGAAATCTGCGACCATTGTTTGCCATCGTTGCAATAACTCTCTGTTCTCACTAATCCAGCCACGCAAGCGTTGTTCTGGATTTGCTGAACTATCTGTGAGTTGCAGCACAGCCACTGTCAAACCTCGCTGTTGCCAATCCAGCTCTTCTCTGAAAGCCGAGCGGGCAAAAGCCTGCCAGTGATTCTCAACAGGTTGCAGTACGATCTGATCCAAAAACCAATGCAGTTCAAGTTTGGCGCCAAGCTTGTAATAAAGCTCTGCAACGACATTGGT
>CAZLIR010000130.1:0-6386 GCA_964559635.1 uncultured Enterobacterales bacterium | reverse complement strand
TATCTTCACCAGAACTCTTCGCCATCTCGACAATATCCAGCCCGGAGAAAATGGTACTCAGATAAGTGGCTTTGACAGCGAGTGCTTTGGGTACTCCTGCCTTAACATATTTCTGCGTGATCCCGGCGAGTTGACGCTCTTCACGCTTCTCGAGCACGCCAGCGACAGTCCCAGAAAGTGCATGGATATCATCTTTGAAGTAGGTAATGTAATCCTGCATCGGAATCGAGCGATCGCCATGGCGTAAGAACCAGCGTGTCGCACGTCTGACCAGGCGCTGGGTACGAGACAGTATTTCATGCTGTACTGTGGTGGAGATTTTATTATCCAGCGCCCTGACCTCTTGCCACAGCGTGTAGACATCAAAAATTTCCATCGCAATTGAGAAACAGGCCGCTATCTCAACGATACTTGCTCCTGTCTCATCATTAATGCGATCGGCATAATTTGAACCCATATAATTAACCATTGAGTTGGCCAATTCGGTAGCAATGATCTCGTTGCGCAGTCGGTGATCTTCCATAGACTGCTTGTATTTCTTGCGCAAAGGCTCAGGGAAATAGTTGTGCAGTAACTTACTGTAGTAAGGATTATTGGTTATCTCAGGAACACATAATTTTTCCTTAAGCTCCATCTTGCCATAGGCTAATAGAACCGATAATGAGCCCCTTGTCAGGCCATAACCCTTTGCTTTTCGCTCCAGCAGTTGATCATCCGAGGGTATCGACTCCAGACTTCGATCTAACACACCGGATTTTTCCATGTGATTAATAAATCGCATGTATTCTTTTAGTGTGATTTTGGAACGACTCTCAGTGATACTGATAGACTGAATTTGCATGTAATTGTCATTAAGCACAATTTTCGCGACCTCATCGGTCATATCGGCGAGTAATTTATTGCGCTGTTTAATGGTCATATCACCATTATCGACAATTTGGTTGAGCAATATTTTGATATTGACCTCTTTGTCAGAGCAGTCTACGCCACCAGCGTTGTCGATGAAGTCAGTATTACAGCGCCCACCATTGAGCATGTATTCAATACGACCTTGCTGCGTGAAGCCCAGGTTACCGCCCTCACCAATGATCTTACAGCGAAGCTGATTACCGTTGACACGTAAGCCATTGTTCGCCTTATCACCTACTTCACTATTTGATTCGTGTGACGCCTTGACGTAGGTACCGATACCACCGTTCCATAACAGATCAACCTCTGCTTGTAGCAGCATGCTGATCAGTTCATCAGGTGACATTTGCTTCTTGTCTGTTCCGACCAACTCTCTGATCTGAGGGGTTAACTCGATTGATTTCTCACTACGAGAGTAAATACCACCACCGATGGAAATTTTACGTTTGTCATAATCTTCCCATGATGACCGCGGAAGGTTGAACAGTCGCTCTCGCTCCTGATAACTTTTTGCCGCATTCGGGTTCGGATCGAGGAAAATATGCATGTGATTAAAGGCCGCGACTAGACGGATGTGTTTCGACAACAGCATGCCGTTACCAAACACATCACCGGCCATGTCACCAATGCCGATACAGGTGAAATCAGTGGTTTGACAGTCAATAGCCATTTCTCGGAAATGACGCTTGACCGATTCCCATGCACCGCGGGCTGTGATACCCATTTTCTTGTGGTCATATCCCACACTACCGCCTGAGGCAAAGGCATCACCTAACCAGAAGTTGTACTCCTCAGAAATGCCATTGGCTATATCTGAAAAAGCTGCAGTTCCCTTATCCGCGGCAACAACCAAATAGGGATCGGACTCATCATATCGCACCACATTCTGTGGATGGACAATATCATTGTCGACATAATTATCGGTGACATCTAAAAGGGCTTTGATAAACGTCTGATAACAGGCAATACCCTCTTGATAGATCGCATCGCGGTCCGACAGCATATGCTGTCTCTTACAGAAGAAACCACCCTTCGCACCCACCGGAACGATCACTGAATTCTTTACCTGCTGTGCCTTGACCAAACCCAGAATCTCAGTACGGAAATCCTCACGTCTGTCTGACCAACGTAACCCACCACGAGCGACTTTACCGCCCCGTAAGTGCACGCCCTCTACTCTGGGTGAGTAGACAAAAATTTCAAACATGGGGATCGGTTTGGGAACGTCCGGGATCTTCTCTGGCGTTAGTTTAAAGGAAACATAATTCTTCGGACGGTCATTTTCGCCCAACTGAAAGAAATTGGTGCGGATGGTTGCCGAAATAACATCGATATAGCGAGACAAAATTCTATCTTCATCGATATTACTCACCGAATCCAGAGCACGACGCACCTTCGTAGCCGCCCGTCGATAGGACTCAGCAGATGGTTGTTCATGGTCCAAGCCAAATCTGAAGTTAAACAGATCAACAATCTGACGTGAAATGTCCGAGTGCTTGATGAGGGTTTCCTCAATATATGCCTGTGAGAGATTAAAGCCTATCTGCAATAGGTATTTTGCATAACCTCTTAGCATACTGACCTCTCGCCAGTTCATATTGGCGGACAAAATCAGGCCATTGAAGGCATCATCCTCTGCATCTCCGGACCAGACATTCGCAAATGTTTGCTGGAAATTATCTTTGATTTGTTCGAACTTCTGGGCATCAATGGTATCCACCGCCAGGTAGAAATCCATAATCCAACGGACTCTTCCATCGTTGGCAGTAATCCTGTGAGGCACTTCACCGATGACATTACAGCCCATGTTTTCCAGCATCGGTAATACTTCTGAAAGTGATGCGGGCTCGTCCAGGTTGTATAACTTAAATCGTAGTCGACTACGTTCCTCTTCCTGTGGCTGATACAGCATCATCGCCAACTTATTATCATCCGATAACATTTCCAGATGGCGTATATCATTCACAGCAGTCAGGCTACTTGTCTCCTCCTGATAGCTGACAGGAAACGCATCCTTGTAGAGATTACTGAGGCGTAAGCCTTCTTCATCAGTAAATACTGAACAAAGCGGTTCACTCAACTTGTCATCCCACGTCTTACAGGCATCCGTCAGGTCACGCTCAATGGCGGCATAGTCGTATTTGATGGTGTCCATATCCTCGACATTAATCTGATACAGAGTGCGTGCCAGTATTGATTCCGAGAAGAAAGTTGTATGCTGGACATCACCCATTCCCTTAAAGTGACGTTTCAATATTTGTGTTATCTGTATCCGTAACTTGGTTGTGTAGACATCTTTTGGCACATAGACCAAGCATGAGAAAAAACGACCAAATGGATCGGGGCGGATAAACAATTTAACACTGGGTCGCTCTTGCATGTGCAGGACACCCATGGATATTGATAGTAAACGTAATGTCTCTATCTGGAATAATTCATCACGTGGATAGGTTTCTAATATATTTGCCAATGTTCTGGCATCATGACCCTTGGTGGACAGATTTGATTGCTCAATGACGTCTTTAACTTTTTGCCTGAGTAAAGGGATCGAGGCAGGTGTTAAATTATAGGCAGCTGATGTATATAGACCATAGAATCGATGCTCACCAATCACTTTACCTTTGTCATTAAAATGTTTCACGCCGATATAATCAATGTACGCAGGACGATGAACCGTCGATAAAGTTGATGTTTTGCTAACTATGAGAAGATCGGTATTGTTTTGCACCATTCTCTGAGCAGGTTTTGGCAACGAAGACATCATATATTCATGTTGCTTCTTGTCCTTGACGCGCTTCAGACCGAGGCTATTTTCCGGCTGCGGTGAGAGTAGAATGTCCCCTTTTCGCGCTTTAAAGTCGTAATAACGATAGCCCATGTAGGTGAAATGGTCATGCTCAATCCAACGCAAAAACTCTATGGATTCTTTTAACGATTCCTTGTTCTTTGGATATGGCGATTTACTGACTTCAGCAATCACCTGTCCCATTTTTTCCTTCATCGGCAGCCATTCGCTGACGGTGATATAGACATCTCTGAGGGTATTTTCAATCGCCTCTTTGAGTTCATTGAGACGTTCATTATCGGACTCGCGATCAACTTCAATATAAATGGGGGTTTCGACCACTGTATCGGAATCATCACGGATGATACTGATGTCTGTAATTCTGCCGTTCTTGTTGCGCTTAAAAGCAAAAGGCTGATGAATCATCAGGTGGCTGTTAAGATCCAGTCGGTTCAGCACCATACGGATCGAATCCACCATAAATGGCATGTCTGTGTAGAGCAGTTCAATGACGGTGTGCTTACTCTGCCAACCATGCTCTTCGATATTTGGGTTAGAGACGCGTATCAAGCCACGCTCAGGCGTCACAGACTCCTGGCAGAAGTGCCAGAGGCTGAGTATAGATGCATACAACTCATCCGCGGAACGTTGAATCAAGTCAGATTCAGCGACTGAGTTATAAAAATTGCTACTAAATTTACTAACCAGCTCAGCTTGAGTTTTCGATAATTTCTTAACGATAATCTCATCCACTTGCGCGATGAGGGTTGATGAACTGTCAGTGGCGGTTGCAGTCATGTTGTTTCCTTTGTATCACAGCGTTGACAACCGAATTGTAAGCTAAAAGACAACTTTACAGTAGTAATCAACGCCACTTTATTAGAATTATTGTTAGGTTATGAAATTGAGAAATCATTCCTCAGAGTTGTTTGATATCGACTAACTTGTGATCTTCGTTCATGGTGATCCGAAATGTGCCATTGATACCAGAGTGGGTAATCCAGGGGGTTAGATTATTTGCTGGAAAATCAATGATAAGGCCTTCAGCGGTTTGGGTGCGCACAATGGATGCTCGTCCTGCGTAATATTTCAAGTACTCGTCCCGACTGATTGATATTGAAAAAGTATAGCTCTTATTTGGCATTGCTCTCTTCAGGATTATCTTCTTCAGACTCATCCTCGTCAGAATCGTTTTTCTGCTGCAGGTATAGTGTGAAGGCAACGCCATCAATTGGTTTAGAGTAGAAATAGCCCTGGAGTACGTCACAGCCCATCTTCACAAGTTTACGTGCCTGAGAGTCTTCCTCAACGCCCTCAGCGACCACATCGATCTTCAATGTATGCGCAAGATCAATGATGGCTTTAACAATGGCAGAGTCTTCTTCATTTTCTTCAATATCAATCACAAATGAGCGATCAATTTTAAGTTGGTCAATTGGAAACTTCTTCAAATAACTCAGTGATGAATAACCTGTACCGAAATCATCGATTGATAATTGTAGCCCCATCTCTTTCAGCTCTTTTAGGGTGTTGATCGCAAATTCTTGATCATCCATCAAGAAACTCTCGGTTAACTCTAACTCGATATGTTTACTATCGACGCCGGTCTCTTCCAGAATCGCCTTAACGGATTCACTGAAGCCGTCCATTTTGAACTGTCGGCCTGAGACATTGACGGCAATGTAGGGTGGAGCGACCCCTGCTTTTTGCCAACGTCTGTACTGAAGGCAGGCCTGTCTGAGAACCCATTCACCCATCGGTACAATCAGACCAGTGTCTTCAGCAAGATAAATGAACTCGTTGGGCGAGACCATACCGCGTTCATTGTTATGCCATCGCATCAGGACTTCTGCGCCGACCAGCTTGTGTGACTTTGCGCTGATTTGAGGTTGATAAACGAGGCTCAACTCCTGCCGGTCAATAGCATCGCGAAGGTCGTTTTCCATCAACAGACGCTCTTTAGCAGCCTGTTGCATTTCATCGGTAAAGAACTGATAGTTGTTGCGGCCTGATTCCTTTGCGCGATACATCGCCGTATCGGCATTCTTGACCAGCTCTTCTTCCGTCGTACCATCAGTCGGGTACATGCTGATCCCGATACTGGCGCCAATGATAGCCTTGTAGCCATCAAGATCAATCGGTTTTGAGAGTACCTCGAGCAGTGACATGGCCACACGGCTGGCATTTTTTGGGCCATAAATTGGTGACAGAATCACAGCAAACTCATCGCCGCCAAACCGAGCGATAGTATCTGACTCCCGTACTTTTCGGCGCATAACATGGGATACTTTTTTCAGCAGTTTATCTCCTGCTGAATGTCCGAGAGAGTCGTTAATATTTTTAAAGCGATCCAAATCAATAAATAACAAGGCAAGAACCGTATCATCACGCTGGGTGCGTTGCAGTGCCTGATGCAGACGGTCCATGAAAAGGTTACGATTAGGCAAATTGGTCAGCTGATCGAAGTTGGCCTGATAGAGGATCCGATCCTCAGCGTACTTGCGCTCACTCATGTCAGAACCAATAATAACGTACTCTAATACCCGGTCATTTGAATCTTTGACCTCAGTAATCGAGGTCCACTCAGGGTATGTTTCTCCTGACTTCTTGCGCCGCCATAACTCCCCTCGCCAATGCCCTTTTCTGAGCACGTTTTGCCACATGGCATCATAGCGCTTCTCATCTTTTCGCC